>NZ_JBSGZP010001060.1:0-1609 GCF_053611065.1 Streptomyces sp. NPDC054840 | reverse complement strand
CTGCCGGGCCGCGGCCCTCGACCGCGGTAGACCGATCGCAGCGCCCGTTCCCTCCATGCGTCGTCGGCGCAGGCCGAAGGCGGCCCGGGGAAATGGGCGCTCCCGCGTCCTGGGGCGGCGCTACAGGGATTCGTCGGCGGCCTTGTCCATGAATGACTGCAGTGCGGCCGGCTGCCCTTGTACCGCCTCCGTGAATTCGGTGTCGGCCTTCTTCACGTCGATGCCTTCGGGACCCTCGCCGTACCGGCCCGTCGCCATTTCCCCCACGCGCGAGGACCGCTTTTCGATCGTCGCCGGATCCCGGGGTCGGGGCGCCTGTGCCACGGGTGCGTCCTTGGCCTCGACGGATGGACCGCGGGGCACCAGCACACCTCGTGGCAGTCCCCGACCATGATCGGGGGCGGGAATCAGTGACATGCGTCACGGTGCGCACGTCGGCGTCGGCCTTTCTTGACGGAGTGTTAACCCGTCGACATTTCGATATTTGTCCCTTTTGGAATCGACATTCCCCTCTCCGCCGGAAACGGAATACGAGGACTCGCGGAGCCCGTCCCCGACCGGCCAGGTCACAGCCGTTTCTGATGACTCATCAAACGGTTGCGGGAGTGACCAAATCGTGATGATGCACGATCACTGGCCTGTTTCAAGCCGCGTGCCGACCGCCCCGGCCTCGTGATCAGCGGAAACTTGCCAGGCCATTCAGAGGGTTTTAAGAATGGCGGCCTCTTCGGTGCCCTGCGATTCCGGCGCCGGAAGCTTCGCGATCACTGAATGAGGTCAGGCATGCAGAAGCATCGGAAGAAGACGTCCTACAAGAAAATAGTCATCGGCGTCAGCGCGCTGGCCCTCGTGGGTGTTCCCACTGCCGCCATGGCCTGCTTCGACGGTCAGGACAACGGCGACGAGCGGACGCGGACCGCGAGCCACCAGCAGCAGCGCCCGTGGCAGTGGGCGCCCTCGGCCACCCCGAGCACCCTGGCGCCCGTGGACGCCCCGCTCCCGGCCACGTCGCCGAGCGGCAGCCCCGCCGAGGCCTCTCCCCGCACCCCTGCGGCGCCCGAGACGACGCCGCCCGTCGTGGAGACCACGCCGCCCGCGCAGCCCCGGCCGGCGAAGCCTCCGGTCGCCACGAAGAAGCCCACCACGGCGCCCCAGCCGTCCAAGCCTGCCGCCCCGCCGGCCTCCGGCGACGTGGCCCGGGTGCTGGCGCTCGTCAACCAGGAGCGCGCCTCGGCCGGATGCCAGGCCGTCTCCCTCAACGCGAAGCTCACGAAGGCCGCGCAGGACCACAGCGCCGACATGGCCTCCCACAGCAACATGTCCCACACCGGCTCCGACGGCTCGGACCCGGGCACGCGGATCACCCGCGCCGGGTACACGTGGAGCACGTACGGCGAGAACGTCGCCTACGGCTACAACACTCCCGAGAAGGTCATGGAGGGCTGGATGAACAGCCAGGGCCACCGGGAGAACATCCTGAACTGCTCCTTCAAGGAGATCGGTATCGGCCTGGCCCAGCCCGGCTCCTACTGGACGCAGGACTTCGGCACGGCGCGCTGACCCCACGCCGGCCCGACACGGACGCGACGGACCGCGGACCCTCTGAGGG
>NZ_JBSGZP010001059.1:0-1610 GCF_053611065.1 Streptomyces sp. NPDC054840 | reverse complement strand
GAGGAGCGCAGGGCGAGGACGCCCGCCGCTCCCGTCACCGCGAGCTGCACGGCGAAGACCGCCGCCACCGGGAACCCGAGCAGCACCGGCGCCGTGAAGAGTCCCGCCCAGGCCGCCACCACCGCCACCACCTCCGGCTCCGGCCGGGACAGCGCCCGCGCGAGCCACCAGGCCGCCCCCGCCGCGATCAGCAGGACCAGCGCGATCGCCGCCCCCGGCCCGTACGGGTCCCGGTCCGGGGTCGTCGCCGCCCACACCTCGCCCAGCACCCGGAACCGCGCCACCAGCGCCGTAGCCGCCGCGGCACCGGCGGACAGCGCCGCCAGGGAGGCCACCGCGGCCCCGGCTCGGACCGACCCGCGCCGGACCGCCGCCGGGAGTGCGGGCACCCGTACCGCCGCCAGCAGCGGCAGCGCCAGCAGCAGATGCACCAGCACCGTCCAGGCCGGGTCCAGGCCCGGCCGGGCCACCCCGCCCAGGCCGGCCACCGCCGCCAGGGCACCCGCCGACGCGGCGGCCGAGGCGCGCGGCTCCCGCCAGGCCGCCGCCATCCCGAGGGCCGCGCCCGCCAGCAGCAGCGCCGCCGGGGCCACGGCCTGCGCCGCCGACCCCGCCGACCACGACTGGGCCACGCCGATCAGCAGCGCGCCCGCGCCTGTCACGGCAGCCGGGACCGCCGCCGCCCTGACCCGCAGGGCGAGCGCCGCGTCCAGCGCCGCCGTCGCCAGCAGCGCCCAGCCGAGCGCCTGCGGGCCCGGCCGCGCGGCCAGCGCCGCAAGCGGCAGCGCGAACTGCGCCGCCAGCAGCGCGGCCGGCAGCGGCAGCCGCAGCGTGCGCAGCCCCGAGCCGTAGCCGGCCCATGCGGCCGCCAGTACGGCGGCCGCCCCCGCCGCGTAACCGGTGCCGTTCATGTCCGGCATGCCGACCGCGTAGAGCGCGTACGCGTCGAGCACCGTCAGCAGCAGGCCGACCGCCGCGACCGACTCCGCCGTCGACCGCAGCCCGCGGCGCAGCAGGACCACGGGCGCGCCCAGCGCCGCCGCCGTCACCGCGGCGAGCACCGCCGAACGTCCGGCGATGCCCATCGAGCCCCAGCTGACCAGCGTGAACGCGAGCGCGGCGACCGCCAGCAGGACCGCGCCCAGGGTGAGCAGTACGTTCTGCGCGCTCGGGGCGGAGGCCTCCTTCGCGGGCCCGGTGGCCCCCGCGGAGACCGCGGGCCCCCAGCGGACGGGAGCGGGACCGGACCCGGGTTGCCGCAGCAGACGCAGCAGCCAGTCCCGGCGGCCCAGCAAATACAGCCGCCGGGCATCGAGTTGAGCCAGCTCGCGGTCGATGAGCGCCAGCTCTTCGGCGGGCGGCAGAGGCGTGTTCATATCCGGAGTGTGGCGGCGGTCACGCAGTCAGGGCATGGGTGTGCGTACTCAGATGTGCCCTGAGTAGGTACCCGACGTGCGGCCCCCGGGTCCCCTCGGGGGAGTGGTTTGAACCAGCCCCGAGCCTTCTGTATTGTTCAGTGCGTTCCCGGGCGATTAGCTCAGCGGGAGAGCACTTCGTTCACACCGAAGGGGTCACTGGTTCGATCCCAGTATCGCCCACCGGGACAGGCC
>NZ_JBSGZP010001058.1:0-1611 GCF_053611065.1 Streptomyces sp. NPDC054840 | reverse complement strand
CCCACCCTCGCCGGTCAGCTGCAGGCCCCGGGCCTGGGCCCGCGACACCAGCTCGTCGATCAGCCGGTCGTCCACCGCCTTCGCCGGCTACGGCTTGCCAGCCTCGACAGTCTCGGGCTCGGTCACATCGTCACTGATCACCGAGGCGATAACCCACCAGCCGGACAGGCCCGTCAGCCGGTCGTCGGCGTCGAAAGAGCGCTCCCCGTGCCACTGGGAGCGGGCTGGCTCAGGGGACCATGCCCGTCGCCCGAGACCGTCAACGGTCGCGATACCGATCCCGAACCCCCCGCGGCGAGCTGGGCATAGGTGTCACCGCACCGCAGATGGGCCAGGTCGGGCAGGGCCTGGCGGCGGCGGGCAGTCGCCGCCACCGTGTACCGAGCTCCCGCCGCCCCGCGGTGAGCTGACGCGTCAGATGCCGCAGGGTGCTGCTGGACAGATCGGTCGAGGACGGGTAGGCAAGCACGCGAAGCTCCTGGCAGACACGGGTGATCTTGGTCGAGAACCCCGTCTATTAGGAGCTTCGTCGTTGCGTACAGCCTTGACCCCCAACAACCCGGAATCGCAGGCAAGTTGGAAGAAGCTCATTGTGTCCGTCCGCCCCGGTGAAAATCAGACTGGCGCCGCGGCTGTCGTGCAGCAGCCCCACCCTTGCAACGGTGCAGCCGTCCTCGCCGTGGATGCGGCCCGCCATCCAGGCTTTGACGGCGGACGTTGATGACGCGGTCTCGACAGGCTGTTGGGAACCTTTGGGAGGATGAGGGCCAGTTCCGGGTTGCCGACCGGGTGACCACCTTTCGGTGATCGCTCCCACGACCGCCACGTCGCCCGACGGACGGCAGATGTGTGGCTCCAAGCCGCACCCACTCGGCATTTTGTCAGATCACTCCGCCCCATACCAATCACAATGACCCACCAGTCCGACAGTCACATGAACTGCCCACTGGTGCTTAGTTCTGCAACGGCGTTCGGCAGCGGCTTTGTTGGATTCCGGGAGTGGCGAGCGCTGATTAGGAGTGTTTTCGGGGGCACTTCACAGCTACGGGGCGATGAGCCCACGAGGCGGAACGACACACCGATTCGCGAGGTTTGCCCGAATTCGAGCCGTTTTATGTGCTCTTATGTGCCTCACCTCCTTGTAGTTAGCGAGGAGGTGACAGGTGGTCACGTCGAGGAGAGAGTGCGTCAGATGTTTGGATCAGAGGGCACGAGCAAGCGGCGCGGTTCACGGTCTGTGGCGCTGAGCCGTCACTGGCGGCTGGCAGTTCTGATGGCTGCTGGTTTCGCCACTGCGGTCGGTGGTAGCGCCAGCGCAGCGTCGGCCACGGCCGCCGGTTCCGTGAACACCGGCAAGGCGGCGCATCTGACTTCTGTCGTTGCTCCGCAGGGAGGCAGCGGTGAAGAGGGCGGCTCGCGGCCTGATGGTGCAGAGAACCGCGAGGATGCTGTCGGTAAGGAGCACGCCGGTAAGGAGCACGCCGGTAAGGAGCACGCCGGTAAGGAGAACGCCGGTAAGGAGAACGCCGGCAAGGAGAACGCCGGCAAGGAGAACGCCGGCAAGGAGAACGCCGGCAAGGAGAACGCCGGCAAGGAGAACGCCGGCAAGGA
>NZ_JBSGZP010001057.1:0-1612 GCF_053611065.1 Streptomyces sp. NPDC054840 | reverse complement strand
GGGGCACGGTGAAGGGGAAGTCGATGCCGCTGCTGCGTCAACTCCCCCTTCTTCCCTCCCCTGTCAGCGCCGCAGGCCCACGAAGCCGCGGCCCGCGGCCCGCCACTGCACGGACCGGGTCCAGCCGACGTCCGCGGCTTCACCGCACAGGGCCCGCGCGCCGAGCCGGGCCCACCAAAAGGGCGCCCCGTGGCCGCCTCGGCCGTCGTCGACGTGCACCTCGACGCGTTCGTCCACGTCGGCGGTGGTCACCTCGACCAGCAAGGAGCCGTCCGGCGAAGCGAGTTGGGCGGCGCGGTGGAGCAGCGCGGCCGGGTCGCCGCCGATGCCGATGTTGCCGTCGATCAGCAGGACCGTTCCCCAGCGGCCCTCGCCGGGCAGCGGATCGAAGACCGACCGGCACAGCGCGCTGCCGCCGGCCCGGGTCGTACGGGCCACCGCCTCGGGGGTGACGTCCACACCCAGGGCCCGGTGCCCGCGCGCCGCCAGGGTGGCGACGAGGCGCCCGGGGCCGCAGCCGATGTCCAGGACGGGTCCCGTACAGCGGGCGAGGACGCCCTCGTCCGCCTCGTCCGGTTCGGCGCACCACCGCTCGACGTCCAGCGGGAGCAGCCAGCCGTCCGAGCGCCGCAGGTAGAGGGGTCCTACGCCGGCGCGCAGCGCGTCGGCGTAGGGGTCGGCCCGCCAGGCGAGGGCGGGTTCGGCGAGCTGGGCGGTCATCGTGTCACCGTGCGCAGGCCGGAGTGCAGGGCGGCGAAGCGGGTACCGGGTACGGCGGCGGCGACCTGCGCCGCGTCGGCCGGGGTGTCCACGTCGCACAGCTCGGGCAGGTCCCGTACCGTTCGCCCGGAGGCGGTCAGCCGGCCGCGCTGAACCTCGCCCGTGCTCGGCAGGGACATGGGTACGCCGAGGAGCAGGGCCGGGTCGGGTTCGGCCAGGCCGAGCGCCCAGAAGCCGCCGTCGGCGGCGGGGCCGAACCAGGCGTCCGTCTCGCCGAAGTCGAGGCCGCGCGTGAGGAGGTCAGGGGTGACCTGCGGGGTGTCCATGCCGATGAGGAGGGCCGGTCCGTCGGCCCGGGCGAAGGCCGCCGCCAGCCGGGCGTCGAGCCCGCCGGCGCACTGCGGGACCACCTCGATGCCCTGGGGCAGCCAGGGCCCGGGCGCTCCGTCGAGTACGAGAACACGCCGCCCGGCCGGGGTGGCCAGAACGGCGGCCAGGGTGTCCTGGAGTGCGGCACGCGCCAGCCCGGCGGCCTGCTCGGGGGTGAAGTGCGGGGTGAGGCGGGTCTTGACCCGGCCGGCGACGGGCGCCTTGGCGATGACGAGGAGGGTGCTCATGCACGGACCCCCTCGGTGGGGGCGGACCGGCCGTTCGGCGGCTCGGCGAGCACCTTGCGCATGTCCCGTACCGCCTGCCAGGTGCCCCGCCAGGTGCCGGTGACCTTGGACTTCCCGGAGCGGGGCAGGTACGGGACGTCGGTCTCGGCGACGCGCCAGCCGGCGTCGGCGGCCCGGACGACCATCTGGAGCGGGTAGCCGCTGCGCCGGTCGGTCAGTTCCAGGCCGAGCAGTGCCTCGCGGCGCGCGACCCGCATCGGTCCGAGGTCGTGCAG
>NZ_JBSGZP010001056.1:0-1618 GCF_053611065.1 Streptomyces sp. NPDC054840 | reverse complement strand
CCACAGGCCCGGCAGATGTTCTGCCGGGCCTGTGGTGAAAGGACTTCTGGTGCCCTACTGGGCCGGGGCCTCGATGGCCTCGGAGGTCAGCAGACCAGCGTTGATCTCGCGCAGCGCGATCGAAAGCGGCTTCTCGTGGACGTGGGTGTCCACCAGCGGGCCGACGTACTCGAGCAGGCCCTCACCGAGCTGCGAGTAGTACGCGTTGATCTGACGCGCGCGCTTGGCCGCGTAGATCACGAGGCTGTACTTCGAGTCCGTAGCCTCGAGCAGCTCGTCGATCGGCGGGTTGATGATGCCCTCGGGCGCAGTGATGGAAGAGGACACGCTCTACCTTCCGAAGATGGGTGAAAGATGGGGCCGTCCTGGAATTGACCGAATCAAAAACATCGATCAACGATCAGACAACTGCCATCAAGGCTAGCAGCTCACGGGCTACGTCCTCGACGGAGGTGTTGACCAGGGTGGTGTCGAACTCGGACTCGGCAGCGAGCTCGATCTTGGCGGCGGCGAGCCGACGCTCGATGACCTCCGCCGATTCGGTGCCCCGACCGGTCAGCCGACGGACCAGTTCGTCCCAGCTCGGCGGCGCGAGGAAGACCAGCTGGGCGTCGGGCTTGGACTCGCGGACGAGCCGTGCGCCCTGGAGATCGATCTCCAGCAGTACCGGCTCGCCGTTGTCCAGGCGTTCCAGCACCGCGCCGCGGGGTGTGCCGTAGCGGTTGCCCGCGAATTCGGCCCACTCCAGCAGCTCGCCGTTGGCGATCAGCTTGTCGAACTCGTCGTCATTGACGAAGAAGTAGTGGACTCCGTGTCGCTCACCGGGCCGCGGCTTGCGGGTGGTGGCCGACACCGAGAGCCATACCTCGGGGTGAACCTTGCGCATATGCGCGACGACCGTGCTCTTGCCGACCCCTGAAGGGCCGGAGAGCACGGTCAGCCGCGGACGAACCTCTGCTGCCATAGAGCGATTATCCAGGTTCTCGGGACTGCCTGAGAACGCCGGGAGAACTTCAGTCGACGCCTCAGGCGCCGGTGCTGCCGAACTCGCGCTCCAGAGAGGCGATCTGGTTGGAACCGAGACCTCGGACACGCCGGGACTCGGAGATGCCGAGACGCTCCATGATCTGCTTGGCGCGCACCTTGCCCACGCCAGGCAGAGACTCCAGCAGGGCGGAGACCTTCATCTTGCCGATGACGTCGTTCTCCTGGCCCGTCTTGATGACCTCTTGGAGCGAGGCGCCGGAGTGCTTGAGTCGATTCTTCACCTCGGCCCGCTCCCGGCGAGCCGCGGCGGCCTTTTCGAGCGCGGCTGCGCGCTGTTCAGGGGTAAGGGGCGGAAGAGCCACGCCTACGTCACCTCGGATGTCGAACTGTCGGATACGGACCGGTGGGTAACCCTGAAGGCAACACACCTCGCGAGCTCCCGAACAGCGATGGAACTCGTTCGCTGCACGTTCACTCTGGTCGGAGACTAGCGGCCAACACCGCTCCAGTCAGCGAGAACGGACGAAAAGTCCTGGTCAGCCTCCACCGAACCGTACATCAAGGACAAAATACCCTGGTTTTGTCCGATGAAGAGCGTTCGAGTTTCGCCAAGAAGTGCGAGAGGCCGGCC
>NZ_JBSGZP010001055.1:0-1623 GCF_053611065.1 Streptomyces sp. NPDC054840 | reverse complement strand
GGCGGGCGCCGCCGACAAGAGCGGCCCGGCCGGCGAACTGAAGGTGAGCGAGATCCAGGGCCTGGGATCCGGGGTCACCGACAGCGCGGGCATCACGCTCTACCGGTTCGACAAGGACACGCCGAAGCCGCCCAAGTCCAACTGCGAGGGGGACTGCGCGGCGGCCTGGCCCGCGGTGGCGGCGAACGACGCCTCGGTCAGCGCGGGGATCGACGCGGCGCTCCTGGGTTCCGTCGAACGGTCCGACGGCACCAAGCAGCTCACGCTCGCCGGGTGGCCCGTGTACCGCTACGCGAAGGACGTCAAGGCCGGCGACGCGCTCGGCGAGGGGGTCGGCGGCACCTGGCACGTCCTGGGTCCGGGCGGAAAGCCGGCCGGGGCGGGCAAGGGCGCGGGGGCCGGGGCGGAGAAGGAGGAGAAGAAGGAGGACACGGCCGCGAAGGGCGGCGAGCTCACCGCCGTGCAGAACCCGCAGCTCGGAACCCTCGTCGAGGACGCGGAGGGCAAGACGCTCTACCGGTTCGACAAGGACAGCGCCTGGCCGATGAAGATCGGCTGTGTGGACGCCTGCACGGACACCTGGAAGCCCGCCAAGCCCGTCGACAAGAACCAGGTAAGCGGAATCGCGCCTGAATTGATCGGCAAGGTGAAGCGGCCCGATGGAACCGAGCAATTGACGATCGACTGCTGGCCTGTCTACTCCTTTACCGGTGACAAGGAACCCGGGGACACCACAGGGCACAACAACAAGGGTCTCTGGTTCGCCATCACCGACAAGGGCAAGAAAGCGAAGGTCGTCGGCTGACTCCTGTCAGCGGCCCGCCGATCCGCCCCCGAAACGCGTGGTGCCCGGGTACCTCCCCACCCGGGCGCCACGATCCCTCCCCGATCAGCCAGAGAGGCCGCCATGCCGTCCACCGACCGACGCACCCGGCGGATCCGCCCGTCGCTTCCCGCCGTCGCGGCGGTGTGCGTCGCAGCGCTGCTGTGCGGGGGCTGCTCCTCGAAGGCGGCGGCGCACCACACCTCGGCCGAGGCCTCGCAGACCGCGTCGGCGGCACCCGGGACCTCCCTCGAACAGATCGCCACGGCTATCGGCTGCACCGCCGAAGTGAACGTGGAGGCCGAGGAGTTGCGCCAGGGCGGTTGTCAGGCCGGACAGGTCGTCTACCGCATGGTCACCTTCGCCGCCGAGGAGGGGCTGCGCTCCTGGCTGACCGAGGCCCGGATGTACGGCGGCCTCTACCTGGTCGGCGACCGATGGGTCGTCACCGCACCGGCGGAGGAGGCCCTGACGGCACTCCGCGGACGTCTCGGCGGCTCCCTGGAGACCGGGGACACGCACGGCGGTACGCCCGGTGCGACACCCGGTGAGACGCCCGGCGGTACCCCCCACGGTACCCCCGGCGCGACCCAGGGTGGCGAGCACGACGGCGGCCAGGACGGCGGCCAGGACGGCGGCCACTGAGGCCGCTCCAGCACGGCGCAGACGTCGGCCCCCGGCGCACGACCGGGGGCCGCCAGCGGGGTGTCGGCCACGTGGCCTGATGTCCGCGCGGTCGGGAGGAGCACCCGGCACGAAACCGCGGGATGCTTCGGCCGGGCGCCGCGGGCAACCACGGG
>NZ_JBSGZP010001054.1:0-1637 GCF_053611065.1 Streptomyces sp. NPDC054840 | reverse complement strand
GCTGAGCGCGGTCCGGGACGACTACCGGACGCTCGGCGTCGCCGAGCGCGCGGCGCTCGCGGAACTGCGGCTGGCCGGTGTGGCAGCGCAGTCCGGAGCCGCGCCGGCGGAGGTCCGGGCTCTGCTGGGCGTCGCCCTGCGGTCCGCCGAGGCCCTGGGCGCCGCCGAGCCGCTGCGGGCCCGGCGCATCGCGCTCGCGGAACTGTCGGCGATCCGGGTGGAGTCGTACCTGCGCTCGGTCGAAACGCCGGACGCCGACGACCACCGCGACCACCACGCGGAGCTGGCCGCCGAACTGACCGAATTCGTCGCCGCCCATGAGGGCACCCTGGCGGACGTGGTGGCGGAGGCCGAGGAGATGCTGGGCCGGGTGGCGCTGGCACAGGGCGACCCGGAACGGGCCGTGCCGCTGCTCGCGGCGTCCGCCGCGCGGGCGGCCCTGGCGGGCCGGCCGTGGCAGGCGGTGGACCCGCTGGTGCTGCGGGCCGGGGTGCTGATGACGCTGGAGCGGCCCGAGGAGGCGGAGGCCGCGGCGCGCTCCGCGTTGGAGCACGCCGCGGAGGTGACCGATGCCGAGACACAGGGCGTCGTACGGCTGACCCTCGCGGACATCCTGCTGCAGCGGGGCGACGCGGCCGCCGAGAGCGCGGAGCACGCGCTGGCCGGAGCCCACTGGTTCGACCAGGCAGGGCTCACGGCCGACGGCGGTGCGCATGCCCGGCTGTCGCTGGCCCGGGCGTACGCGGATGACGGCCGGACCACCGAGGCGGCGGAGGTCCTGCAGTCGGCACTTGCGGACCTGCTGGAACACGGCGACCAGCAGGCGGTGTCCGTACGGGAGTTCCTGGGCGATCTGCTGCGCCGGCTGAACGAACCCCGGCAGGCGGCGGAGCAGTACCTGCTCGCGGCCGAGGTCACCAAGGGCTGGGAGGATCCCCGTCCGCAGGCGGGCCTCGCCCATTCGGCCGCCGACACCCTGAGTGACGCGGGACTGGCCGTGGAGGCGGCGGCCGCCTACGAGCGGGCTCTGGAGCTGCACCGGCTGACGGGCGAGGTCCCGGTCGCCGAGGTGCGGATCCTGCGTTCCCTGGCCTGGCTGGGGCTGCGCGAGGAGGTCACCGCCGCTGCGGTGGCAGAGGCCCGGAAGCGGATGGAAGAGGCCGCAGAGGTGCTGAAGGCGGCCCTGAGGGCTGATCCCCGAGCCCCTGGGCTGCGGGCCGAACTCGCCCAGAGCTGGCACCAGCTGGCGCAGGTGCTCGACCGACACGTCCACACGAACGAGCAGTCCGACGGGGACACCGGCGAGGACGACGAGGACGAGCAGCTCACCGATGCCGGGGCGGAGCGGGCGGCCCGGCTGAGCCCCACGGAAGTCGACGCGCTGCGCCTGGAGGAGATCGAGCTGTGGGACCGGGCCGCACGGGTCTACGTGGAGCTCGGCCCCGACCATCTGCGGGACCGGTTCCAGTGCCTGAACAACGCGGCCTGGACCGAGCAGGAGCGGGGTGACGCGGACGCGGGCTCCGCGCGCGTCTCCGCGCTGATCGACGAGGCCCGGGCGCTTCCCGAGGACGACCTGCCGGACTGGCTCCTGCCGGCCGCGGAGCGCCTGCGCGCACAGTTGAACGAGGGGGACT
>NZ_JBSGZP010001053.1:0-1642 GCF_053611065.1 Streptomyces sp. NPDC054840 | reverse complement strand
CGACGCGCCCCGCGGTCCGCACCGGCCCGGTCGATCACGCGGGCCGGTACCCGGGGCCCGGGCCACGGGCCGGCACCCGGCCGACCCGTCCACGTAATCCTTCCCACCTCGTCCGGATTCCGGGACGTTCACCTCGCCGCGTTAAGCTCGTCTATCGGACAAAATCCGAATAATCCACTTCTCCTCTCCTGCCCCCTCCCACCCCACGAGCAGACAAGGGAGTCCGCCACCGTGGCCATCTCCGTCTTCGATCTCTTCTCCATCGGTATCGGTCCCTCCTCCTCCCACACGGTCGGTCCGATGCGGGCCGCGCGCATGTTCGTGACGCGGCTGAAGAAGGACGGCGTGCTGGCCCAGACCACCTCCGTCCGCGCCGAGCTCTTCGGCTCCCTCGGCGCGACCGGCCACGGGCACGGCACGCCCAAGGCGGTGCTGCTCGGCCTGGAAGGCCACTCCCCCCGCACGGTGAACGTCGAAACCGCCGACAGCGAGGTCGAGCGCATCCGCAAGAGCGGCCGGCTGCGGCTGCTGGGCGCGGAGATAGGTGATCTCCACGAGATCGCCTTCGACGAGCCGAACCAGCTGATCCTGCACCGCCGCCGGTCCCTGCCGTACCACGCGAACGGCATGACGCTCTTCGCGTACGACAGCGCCGGCACCCCGCTGCTGGAGAAGACCTACTACTCGGTCGGCGGCGGTTTCGTCGTGGACGAGGACGCGGTCGGCGAGGACCGGATCAAGCTCGACGACACGGTACTGAAGTACCCCTTCCGCTCCGGCGACGAGATGCTGCGCCTCGCGAACGAGACCGGCCTGTCGATCTCCTCCCTGATGCTGGAGAACGAGAAGGCCTGGCGCACCGAGGACGAGATCCGCGAGGGCCTCCTGGAAATCTGGCGCGTCATGCAGTCCTGCGTCTCGCGCGGCATGTCCCGCGAGGGCATCCTCCCCGGCGGCCTGCGGGTCAAGCGCCGGGCCGCCGCCACGGCGCGCCAGCTGCGCACCGAGGGCGACCCGATGCTGCACCGCAGCGAGTGGGCGACGATCTACGCGATGGCGGTCAACGAGGAGAACGCGGCCGGCGGCCGGGTGGTGACCGCGCCGACCAACGGCGCCGCGGGCGTCCTGCCCGCCGTACTCCACTACTACATGAACTTCGTGCCGGGGGCGGACGAGGACGGCGTGGTCCGCTTCCTCCTCGCCGCGGGCGCGATCGGCATGCTGTTCAAGGAGAACGCCTCGATCTCCGGCGCCGAGGTCGGCTGCCAGGGCGAGGTGGGCTCCGCCTGCTCGATGGCGGCCGGCGCCCTCGCCGAGGTCCTGGGCGGCACCCCGGAGCAGGTCGAGAACGCGGCCGAGATCGGCATGGAGCACAACCTCGGTCTGACCTGCGACCCGGTCGGCGGCCTCGTGCAGATCCCCTGCATCGAGCGCAACGGCATGGCGGCGGTCAAGGCCGTCACCGCGGCGCGGATGGCGATGCGCGGCGACGGCAGCCACAAGGTGTCCCTCGACAAGGTCATCAAGACCATGAAGGAGACCGGCGCCGACATGAAGGTGAAGTACAAGGAGACCGCCCGCGGCGGCCTCGCGGTCAACGTCATCGAGTGCTGACGCGCACCGCGTGACACGAGAGGGGTCC
>NZ_JBSGZP010001052.1:0-1645 GCF_053611065.1 Streptomyces sp. NPDC054840 | reverse complement strand
AGGGCACCCCACCCAGCCCCGCCGGCGTTTGAGGCGCGGCCACTGGCCCGCAGCCGGAAAACGAGGCCACCGCCCGGCCAGGGGAGCCGCAGCGCCCGGGGCAGGGGAGTGGTGGTCGCCGGGGCGTACCCGGAGGGGGTCGGACCGGGCTGGTTCAATGGGTGGGTGATCGAGATCGTGGTGGTCGTCCTCGGCGCCGTGGGGGCCGGCTGGCTGCTGCGGCGCAAGCATCGTGCGCGGACGGCCGCCGGTCCCGTGCCCGGGATTCCGTGCATGGTCCGGATCCCGGCCGGTGAAGGCCGCTGGCGGGCGGGCCGGGTGTACGGGGACCAGGGCGCGGCCCGGTGGGTTCCGCAGCGGGGGGAGCCCGTGGCGCTGCCCGGCGGCAGGGCCACCGGGATCCGGGTGCCCTCCGTGAAGGAGGGGATCTCCATCAACCCCGGCTCGCGGATCGTCACCTGTGCCTACGATGGCGGCGGGAGCATCGAGATCGCCGTCATGCCGCTGGACGTGCGGGAACTGCTGGAGTCCGTTCCACAGGAAGGCCCCTGAGGACCCGTCGGGCCGGGGCCCGCTGAGCGGTCAGCTGTTGAGTTCCGCCAGGACGCGCAGGGTGTGGGGGTCCGGGGCCGTCAGGAGGAGGTCGGTCACCGGGCCCTTGCGCCAGAGGTCCAGGCGTTCGGCGATCCGTTCCCGGGGGCCGATGAGCGAGATCTCGTCGGCGAACTCGTCCGGTACGGCCAGGACCGCCTCCTCCTTGCGGCCCGCGAGGAACAGCTCCTGGATGCGGCGGGCCTCCTCCTCGTAGCCCATGCGGGCCATCAGGTCGGCGTGGAAGTTGCGGGCCGCGTGGCCCATGCCGCCGATGTAGAAGCCGAGCATCGCCTTGACCGGGAGCAGTCCCTCCGCGACGTCGTCGCAGACCCTGGCGCGGGCCATCGGCGCGATCATGAAGCCTTCGGGGAGGTCGGTGAGGGAGGCCCGGTAGACGTCGGTGCGAGTCGGGGACCAGTAGAGGGGGAGCCAGCCGTCCGCGATCCGGGTGGTCTGGGCGATGTTCTTCGGGCCCTCCGCGCCGAGCAGGACCGGCAGGTCCGCCCGTAGCGGGTGGGTGATGGGCTTCAGCGGTTTGCCGATGCCGGTGCCGTCCTCGCCGCGGTACGGGTGGCTGTGGAAGCGGCCGTCCAGTGCGACCGGGCCCTCGCGGCGCAGCACCTGCCGGACGACGTCCACGTACTCGCGGGTGGCGGTGAGCGGTGAGGCGGGGAAGGGGCGCCCGTACCAGCCCTCGACGACCTGCGGCCCGGACAGGCCGAGGCCGAGCATCATCCGGCCGCCGGAGAGGTGGTCCAGGGTCAGGGCGTGCATGGCGGTGGCGGTCGGGGTGCGCGCTGCCATCTGCGCGATGGCCGTGCCGAGGCGGATCCGGGAGGTGTGCGCGGCGATCCAGGTCAGCGGGGTGAAGGCGTCCGAGCCCCAGGCTTCGGCGGTCCACACCGAGTGGTAGCCGAGGTTCTCGGCCTCGGTGGCGAGGGCGAGGTGGCCGGGGCCGGGGCCGCGGCCCCAGTAGCCGAGTGCGAGTCCGAGGCGCATGCGCGGTCCCTCCAGAATCTGACGAGGCGTCAGATGACTGTAGGGCAACGGC
>NZ_JBSGZP010001051.1:0-1648 GCF_053611065.1 Streptomyces sp. NPDC054840 | reverse complement strand
GCGTTCTACCTGGCCGGGGTCACCGCGGCCTTCGCGTATGTGGGGGCCGTGGATCCCAACGAGCCCGGCCACTACCCGGTGTGCCCGCTGTTCCGGCTGACCGGTGTCCTGTGCCCGGGCTGCGGCGGCCTGCGCAGCGCGCACGCCTTCGCCCACGGTGATCTGGTCGCCGCTCTCGGGGCGAACGCGTTCGCGGTCGTGGGCTACTTCGTCTTCGCGGGGTTCATGGCCCTCTGGCTGGTCCGCGCCTTCCGCGGCGGGCCGACCCCGAGGATCGTCCTGCGTCCGACGTACTGGTGGGCGCTCGGTGCGCTGGCACTGGTTTTCGTCATCGTCCGAAATCTTTCTTTCGGCTCCGCCCTGGCGCCCTGAGCCCTGGGCAGGCCCTATGAGGCACGGATTCCGAATGTCCGGTCACTGGGACGTCGTCAACCGCGTGCGGAGGGCAACGCCTCCTGCGGATACCATTTGAATGTCGACCTTGCTGTTGTACGTGTCTGCAAGGCGGCCGACCGTCATCGACCCGGAAGGGGGCCGCTCGCGTGAGTGTGCTCGACGAGATCATCGAAGGGGTCCGCGAAGACCTTGCCGAACGGCAGGCCCGCGTGAGCCTCGACGAGCTCAAGGAGCGTGCCGCCAAGGCGCCCCAGGCCAAGGACGGCGTCGCTGCCCTGCGCGGCGACAGCGTCAAGGTGATCTGCGAGGTCAAGCGCTCCAGCCCCTCCAAGGGTGCGCTGGCCGCCATCGCCGATCCGGCCGGGCTCGCCGCCGACTACGAGGCGGGCGGTGCGGCGGTCATCTCCGTCCTCACCGAGCAGCGCCGATTCGGCGGCTCGCTGGCCGACCTGGAGGCCGTCCGCGCCCGCGTGGACATCCCGATCCTGCGCAAGGACTTCATCGTCACGGCGTACCAGCTCTGGGAGGCCCGCGCCTACGGCGCCGACCTCGTCCTGCTGATCGTCGCGGCCCTGGAGCAGGAGGCCCTCGTCTCCCTCATCGAGCGGGCCGAGTCCATCGGTCTCACCCCGCTCGTCGAGGTCCACGACGAGGAGGAAGTGGAGCGCGCGGTCGCCGCCGGTGCGAAGATCATCGGCGTCAACGCCCGCAACCTCAAGGACCTCAAGGTCGACCGCTCCACCTTCGAGCGCGTCGTCGGCGAGATCCCGGACCACATCGTCAAGATCGCCGAGTCCGGCATCCGTGGCCCGCACGACCTGATCGCCTACGCCAACGAGGGCGCCGACGCCGTCCTCGTCGGGGAGTCCCTGGTGACCGGACGCGACCCGAAGTCGGCCGTTGCCGACCTCGTCGCCGCCGGCGCCCACCCCGCCCTGCGCCACGGGCGGAGCTGACCCGCACCCATGACCCACGACCGCTCCTCCGTCCGCCACCGCCCGGGTTCCCGCCCGGCCGGCGTGCCGACGGCGCACGCGCCCCTGGCGCGCGGCTGCCGCCCCCGCGGCTGCCGCGCCCCGGCCCGGCGTGTGCACGGGCGGCGGGTCCGGTACGTGATCGGCTCCGAGCCCGGACAGGTCAACGGCATGCGATGGCGCCCTTCGCCCGCGCCGTGACGACGGCTGCCCCGCCCGCCGGTCACGGTCGTGTCCGGCGGTCGTACGGGCGGCTTCGCGGGTCGCGCGGTGCCGTT
>NZ_JBSGZP010001050.1:0-1654 GCF_053611065.1 Streptomyces sp. NPDC054840 | reverse complement strand
GAAGGGTGTGCGGTCGAGGACGACCTCGACCTCGTCGCCCTCGGAGGCGGCGGGCGCGGAGACGCCGTTCACCAGCAGGCCGACGATGGTGGACTCGCCCTGGGTGGTGGCGTAGCCGGTGAACTCGGTGGCGCCGGAGCCGTCGGCGATCTCCCGGTAGGCGGACATGTCCGCGTGGCCGGTCTTCTTGGCCTTGGCGTCGGCCTTGGCCCGGTCGCGCTGCTCCTGCATCAGGCGGCGGAAGCCGGGCTCGTCCACGGAGAGGCCCTGTTCGGCGGCCATCTCCAGGGTGAGGTCGATCGGGAAGCCCCAGGTGTCGTGGAGCAGGAACGCCTTGTCGCCGGAGAGGACCGTGCCGCCGGCGGCCTTGGTCTCGGTCACGGCGGTGTCGAGGATGTTGGTGCCACCCTTGACGGCCTTGAGGAAGGCGGCCTCTTCGGCGAGCGCGACGGTCTCGATGCGCTTGCGGTCGGTGACGAGCTCCGGATACTGCTGGCCCATCGTGTTGATCACGACGTCGACCAGGTCCTGGACGACGGGGCCCGTGGCGCCCATGAGGCGCATGTTGCGGATAGCGCGGCGCATGATGCGGCGCAGCACGTAGCCGCGGCCCTCGTTGCCGGGGGTGACGCCGTCGCCGATGAGCATGACGGAGGTGCGGATGTGGTCGGCGACCACGCGCATCGACACGTCGGTGCCCTGCGCAGCGCCGTACTGCACCCCGGTCAGCTCGGTGGCCTTGTCCATGACCACGCGCAGGGTGTCGGTCTCGTACATGTTCTGCACGCCCTGCAGGATCATCGCGAGGCGTTCGAGACCCAGGCCCGTGTCGATGTTCTTCGACGGCAGGTCGCCGAGGATCGGGAAGTCTTCCTTCCCGTCGCCGGCGCCACGCTCGTACTGCATGAAGACCAGGTTCCAGATCTCCACGTAGCGCTCGTCGTTGACGGCCGGGCCGCCCTCGACGCCGAACTCGGGACCGCGGTCGTAGTTGATCTCCGAGCACGGGCCGCAGGGGCCGGGGACGCCCATGGACCAGAAGTTGTCCTTCTTGCCCAGGCGCTGGATGCGCTCGGCGGGAACGCCGATCTTCTCGCGCCAGATCGTCTCGGCCTCGTCGTCGTCGAGGTAGACGGTGATCCAGAGCTTCTCGGGCTCCAGGCCGTAGCCGCCGTCCGCCACGGAGCTGGTGAGCAGCTCCCAGGCGTACTTGATGGCGCCTTCCTTGAAGTAGTCCCCGAAGGAGAAGTTGCCGCACATCTGGAAGAACGTGCCGTGCCGGGTGGTCTTGCCGACCTCTTCGATGTCCGGCGTACGGACGCACTTCTGCACGCTGGTGGCCCTCGGGGCCGGAGGCTTGGTCTCGCCGAGGAAGTACGGCTTGAACGGGACCATGCCCGCGTTGACCAGCAGCAGAGTCGGGTCGTCCGCGATGAGCGACGCCGAAGGGACAACGGCGTGACCGCGCTCCTCGAAGAAGCTCAGCCAGCGGCGGCGAATTTCAGCCGACTCCATCAGTGGTCCTCATTCCGGTCGTACGAAAACTTGGGGCGGTGGGTGGTCTTGGTGTTCTCGATCGCCCGCAGCCGCCGCGGCCCGGGGAGGGCCGTGACGTTGTCGGGCCGGTCGGGATCCTGGTGGAGCCCGAGCGCAT
>NZ_JBSGZP010001049.1:0-1654 GCF_053611065.1 Streptomyces sp. NPDC054840 | reverse complement strand
CGCCACCCACTGCGGGTGTGGCGTGCGCGCCGTCGTTTCCGTTTCCGTATCCGCGCCCCGCTCAGCAGGTCGAGTGGAAGAGTCCGCCGACCCGCTCGTCGAGGGCCAGCCGGTTGTAGATCTCCACGGCCTCGGGAGTCTGCGCCACGTGCACCTCGACCCCGGCCGCCCGGAGTACCTCCAGCGTCTGCGGTACCACCCCGAGGCGACCGTCCATGCCCTGGCCGAGCACCACCGCCGACACCCCGAGGTCGAGGAGCTCGCGCACCTCCTGCGGCTGGATGCCGGGATCGTGCCGCGTACCGTGCTCGGACCAGTCCCAGGCGCGGCCACCGCCCGGACAGAGCCTCAAGTCCTTGCCGGGGGCCAGCCCTTCGGCCTCCATCCGGCCCCACGAGAGGTGTGTGATACGCGGGGACCGGTCAGCGGCCGGGGCGGGCCGCGCGGGAGTCCAGAGCATCAAGTTGCTCAGGAGCTCGGCCTGTTCGATCGCGTCGTCCAGGGCGTGGTGGGTGTGGCGGCGCCGCGACAGCAGTTCGCGCGGCATCCGTCCCTTGACGGCGGCCCGCAGCGGCACCCGCGCCTTCGTGGCGTACAGGGTCTTCATGTCCAGGCAGCCGGAGTGACCGAAGGGGCTGTCCCCGCCGAACCGGATCAGGTACCAGTACAGGAAGGTCCAGTCGAAGGAGGCGGGGTAGCCGCACATGACCGGCTGCGCCCCCGCGGACACCTCCCGGACCCAGGCGCGGAACTCGGCCATGGCCACCGCCGGATCGGCGCCCTCCCGCACCAGGCGGTCGCGGTCCAGCCCGCTCACGGCCAGCGCCTCGGGCGCGAACTCCTCGCTGATGGGCCGCAACTCCCGGTAGAAGGTGAGCTTTTCGGGATCGGCGGCCGTATACGAGGCGCCGTCCTGGCGGCCCGCGACCGAGGCCCCGAAGCTGATCATCGAATACGGCCCGGGGATGGGTCCGTCGGCCTCGATGTCGACGGAGATGTAGAGACCGGGACGTGCGCTACGGGCTGCCATGCGCCCGAGCATGCCAGCCGGCCACCCGCCGGTCACCCCGTTTTGCGCGGCGCCGGGGTGCGGAATCGCCGCCCGGCCGTCCCGGAGGGACGATGGGAATCGGGGTGTCCCGAACCGAAGGAACAGCCATGTTCGAAAACAGCAGGGCATTCAGCGGATTCGCGGTCGACGACCTGGACAAGGCCGAGGAGTTCTACGGCACGACCCTCGGCCTGAACGTCTCCCGGGACGAGGGGATGGGCCTGCTCCGCCTGGACCTCGCGGGCGACACCATGATCATGGTCTATCCGAAGGAGGACCACCGCCCCGCGACCTACACGATCTTGAACTTCCCCGTGGACGACGTCGAACGGGCCGTCGACGACCTCACCGCGCGCGGTGTCGCGTTCGAGCGCTACGAGGGCTTCGAGGCGGACGCCAAGGGCATCGTGCACGGCGAGGACGGCACGCCCACCATCGCCTGGTTCAAGGACCCGGCGGGCAACATCCTGTCCGTCCTGACGAGCGCCGAAGGCCCCTGAGGGCTTTCCCGGCAGGCGGCGATCGGTCGGATCAGGGAGCGGTGCCGGGCGCCGCGGGCCGGCCCGATCGGCATGGCACCCCCTGGGCTGCACCGGGCGCCGC
>NZ_JBSGZP010001048.1:0-1663 GCF_053611065.1 Streptomyces sp. NPDC054840 | reverse complement strand
CTCCTGGGGTGAGTGGTCGCCGCCCGGTCCGGGTGGCGCGCTGCCGCCGTCCCCACGAGGCAGCGCGGGCAGGTCGCCGTCAGGTCATCGGGACGGCGGCCCGCCGGTTCAGGGGGCCTGGTCGGCCGCGAGCCCGGTGGGGCGGGAAGGCGCGAGACCCAGGGACGGGAGCAGCACGGCGTCGACGAACCGGACCAGGTAGTCGGCGTCCGCGTACTTTCCCTCCAGCACAGGCCGGATGCGGAGCACGCCCATCAGCTGGGCGGGCAGGAACTCCACGGCCGGATGGCCGGCATCGATCTCGCCGCGCGCCACCGCACGTCCGACCATCTCGTCGAACGCGGCCAGCTCCGGGTCGACCAGGGCTTCGCGCAGGGCGGCCTGGAGTTCCTCGTCGCTGAGCACGGCGTGCCCGAGGGCCTGCGTCAGCCGCGTGTCCCTGCCCGAGGTGCCGGCCGCGATCCGGGCCGCTTCGCGCAGGTCACCCGCCAGTGACCCGGTGTCCACGGCGACGAGGGTGCCGCGGCGCCCCGCGCGCAGGGCGGCGGCGACCAGCTGGGGCTTGGTCTTCCACTGCCGGTAGAGCGTCGACTTGCCGCAGCTCGCCCGGGCGGCGACGCCCTCCATGGTCAGGGCCTCGTAGCCGTGCTCGCGCAGCTGCTCCAGGACGGCGTCGTAGAACTCCTGCTCCCGCTCCGGGGTGATCTTGGAGCGGCGCGCGGGGGACGGGGTCCTCGTCATGGATGCGGCTTTCCTCTGGGGCGCCTCGGCGGCAGGTTCCACTACGGAAGTGTACGGGAACGCGACCGTATCGGTACACCAGCGTATCGATACGCCAATGTATCGATACACTGGCGTGTCGCTGTGCGCGCAAACAGGAAGAGAGACCGGGGGATGAGCTCCCACACCACACCTGCCGGGCCGGCAGCCGGACGGAGAGCCGCGCGCCGCCGCCTCGTACGCGAGCTGCTGCTCGTCGCGGGATTCTTCACCGTCTACAAGGCGGGCCGGCTACTCGCGACCGACCGCACCGACGAGGCCTTTCGCAACGCGGCGCGAATATGGGACGTGGAGCGCTCCCTGCACCTGCCCGGCGAGGGCGCGGTACAGCGGCTGCTGCTGCACGGGGACGCCCTCGTCACCACCGCGAACACCTACTACGCTGGCGTCCACTTCCCGGCGACCGCGCTCTTCCTGATCTGGCTCTACATCCGCCGCCCCGCCCACTATCTGTGGACGCGCCGCGTACTCGCCGGACTCACCGGCGCCGCCCTCGCCCTGCACCTGGCCTTCCCGCTCGCGCCCCCGCGACTGCTCGACGCCGCGCGACTCATCGACACCGCGCAGGTCTACGGGCCCACCGTCTACAAGGCCGCACCGGCCGAGGACACCCTGGCGAACCAGTTCGCCGCCATGCCCTCGCTGCACTTCGGCTGGGCGCTGATGCTCGCGCTCGGCCTGATCGCCGCCACCTCCTCGCCGTGGCGCTTCCTGTGGCTGCTGCACCCTCTGCTGACCCTGCTGGTGATAGTCGGCACCGCCAACCACTACTGGCTCGACGCCGTCGTGGCCGCCGTCCTCCTCCGGGCGGCGCTGCTGCTGGTTCCGAAACCGCGCACGAGCGACGGGGACCGGGACCGGGACCCGGGTGCGGGCCCGGGCC
>NZ_JBSGZP010001047.1:0-1665 GCF_053611065.1 Streptomyces sp. NPDC054840 | reverse complement strand
GCCGAACCCTGGCCGCGCGTTGCTGTGGAAGGCACCCGCGGCCGGATCAGGTTCTCCCGCGCGCCGGGTATCGGCGTCTGGCAATGGGCTTGGGCGCCGACCCAGGTCGTCGATCGAGACCCGGCGGAACCCGATCACTTCCGGATCCTGCACTCCGGCTGAGAAGACAGGGTCGGTAGACCGTCCAGGGTCGGCCGAAGACGGCACCGAGAACGTACGTCACCCCGAGGCTGATCAGCGCGGACAGCGCGGATATCACCCCGGTGACCACGGCCTATCCGGTGGGGGCGACCGCGCCGACGGCCTGTTCCAGGACTTCCAGGACGGTGTTGCCGAACAGCTCGGCCTTGTAGCCGGTCTGCGGCAGCGGCCGGCAGCGGGCGAAGACCGTCCGGGCGGCTGCGGCGAGGACGTCGGGAGTGGCCTCCCGGCCGATCAGGGCGGCCTCCACCTCCGTGAGCCGCAGCGGTACGCGGGCCACCCCGCCCACCGCGACGGCGGCGTGCGTGACGGTGGAGCCGTCGAGCACCAGCCGGGCGGTGGCCTCGACCAGGGGCCATTCGGCGTGGGCCCGGCTGATCGCCCGGTGGTAGGCGGCCCGTTCGCCGGGCAGGGGTGCGGGCAGGTGGACCGCGGTGAGGATCCGGTCCGGCGGCAGCAGGTGGTCGGCGTGGGAGAGCCGGTCACCGTCCCCGTACAGGTCGGCGACGCCGCGCGGGGGGTCGCCGTGGACGTGAGCCTCGGCGTCGTAGCCGAGCAGGGTCATCGCCAGGGTGGACGGGTGCGGGGCCACGCACGGGCCGCCGCCGCTGACCACGCCGAAGTGGTGGTCGCCCTCGCGGGCAGGGCAGCCGGTGCCGCCCTTCTGGAGACAGCTGAAGTGAGGATTGCGGTAGTACCAACAGCGGTTGCGCTGCAGCAGGTTGCCGCCGACGGTGCCGGCGGCCCGGACCTGCGGCGTGGCCGCGGTCCCGGCCGACAGGGCCAGGGCCGGCCAACCCGCGTGTACGTGGGGGTCGGTGGCCAGCTCGGCGAGGGTCGTCAGGGCGCCGATCCGCAGCCCGCCGCCGGGCAGCGGCGTGCAGCCGCGCAGGTGGCCGGCGGCGCCGAGGTCGGTGAACGGCCCGGGAGAGACGCCGCTGCGCCGGCGGGCGGTGGTGTCGGTGCCACCGGCGCGCAGCTCCCCGCCGCGGGCCAGGACGGCGGCCGAGAGGTCGGTGAGGGCGGTCTCGGTGCTCACGTACCCAGTCCTTCCAGGAGCCGGTCGGGGCGGATGGGCATGTCGTACGGGCGCCAGCCGGTGGCGTCGTGGACCGCGTTGGCCAGGCAGGCCGCGGTGGGCAGGGTCGCGATCTCGCCGAGGCCGACGCCGCCGCCGGGCACGTGGTCGAAGCCCTCCTGGTGGAAGTGGACGGTGATCTCGGGGGTGTCGCCGATGCCGGGGATGCGGTAGTCCTCCAGGTTCTCGGTCAGCACCCGCCCGGTGACCGGGTCGGTGCGCCGCTCCTCGTACAGGGCGTAGCCGACGCCCTGTACGACGGCTCCCTGGCACTGGCCACGGGCGAGGCGGTCCTCGTGGATCCGGCCCGCGGCGATGCCGCTCCACACGCTCAGCGGGCGGACTCGGCCGAGCCGGGTGTCCACCTCCACCTCGGCGACCTGGAC
>NZ_JBSGZP010001046.1:0-1665 GCF_053611065.1 Streptomyces sp. NPDC054840 | reverse complement strand
TGCCGGCCCTCTTCCACCACACCGACCAGGCGGCGATCTCCCGGCAGCGGGAGTCCACGCAGGCCACCCGTGTCCAGTTGCTGCTGCTGGTCACGGCCGCGGCGGCGGCCGCTCTGCCGGCCGGGCCGAAGCTGGGCTCGATGTACCTGTTCGGGCTGCTGAGCGTGCTCTCGTACGTCGGGGTGCTGGGCGTGGGTATGCGGGCGACCCGCCGCCGGGCCCGCCCGCAGTGGCAGCTCAACCGCAGTGCTGCGGAGTTCATCAAATCCCTGGCCTGGCGGTACGCGGTGCACGGGGCGCCGTTCGGCAGCGAGGTCGCCGCTCCCGAGACGACGTACCGGACCCGGCTGGAGGCGGGTCTGGCCGAGCTGCGGAAGATGGGCTGGGACGATCCGCGGGCCGCCGGGACGGTGTCCGAGGGCGGGGAGATCACCGGCGCGATGCAGCGGCTGCGCGGGATGGACTATCAGGCGCGGCGCGAGACGTACGTCCGGGACCGGCTGATCGAGCAGCGCAACTGGTACCGGCGGCGGACGGAGGTGTCCCGGCGGGCGACGAACCTGTGGTCGTGGACGATCGTGCTGCTGACCTGTCTGGCGCTGCTGTTCGCGCTGCTGGGGTCGTTCGGTTCGGGTCCGGGGCCGAGGCTGACCGCGCTGCTGAGCGCGGCGGCGGCGGCCGGGATCGCCTGGAACGAGGTGCGCCGCCACCATCCGCTGATCGAGGCGCACACCCTGATCGAGCAGGACCTGGCGGCGATGATGGTCGTGATGCAGACCACCATCACCGAGTCGCAGTGGCCCTCGTCGGTGTACGAGACCGAGCGGTACGTGTCGCCGCAGCACACGGACTGGCTGGCCCGGCACAGCAGTTGACAGTGGGGGCGTGGCTCAGTCCCGGGCCACGCCCTCGCGCCAGATGACGGTGACCGGTTTGCCGAGTGCCCGCGCGTAGGCGACGATCTCGGCGGTGCCGCCGTGCCCGCGGGCGGGCTGCCCGTCCCAGACGGCGACGAGCCGGTCGCAGGAGTCGGCGATGTAGGTGCCGGCGGCATAGTAGGCCTCGTCCGTGGAGCGGGCGAAGTCCATCCGGACCTCCTGGGTGGCCCGGTTCCTGAGGTCCTGGTAGCGGGCGAGGGCCTCGGCGTCCTCGAAGGCGTCCTCGTAGTCCCCGCTGGGGATCACCACGGTGAGGTCGGCTCCGTGTTCGAGGGCGAGGGCGGCGAACAGCTGGTCCGCCCCCTCGGCGAGGCTGGAGAACGCCTCCAGCGGTCCTTCGTGGGTGCCCAGTACGGCCCGCAGGGCGCTCTCCACATGGCCGAGCACCGAGTCAGGAATGGCTCGGTGCCCGGTCACGCCGATTCGTTTCATGCAGTAACCAGCCTCCCCCATGGACATGGCCGCCCGGAACATCCTCCCAGAAGGCGGGAGGACGTCCAGGGGTGCGGCGGGGGCGCGTGAGTCACCGTCAGTAGACGCTGACCCCGTAGGCGTTGAGGGCCTCGACCACGGGCTGGAAGAAGGTCGTCCCGCCCGAGGAGCAGTTGCCGCTGCCGCCGGAGGTGAGCCCGACGGCGCGGGTGCCCGAGTAGAGCGGGCCGCCGCTGTCGCCCGGTTCGGCGCACACGTTGGTACGGATCATGCCGTAGACGACGTCGCCGCCGCC
>NZ_JBSGZP010001045.1:0-1668 GCF_053611065.1 Streptomyces sp. NPDC054840 | reverse complement strand
GGCCCGGGCGGCGCCTACACCGTCGACATGCCCGGCGGCCGACTCCGCGTAGCCGTCCTGCCCGACGGGTCCATGGAGCTGACCGGCCCCGCTTCGGTCGTTGCCAAGGCACGTTGCGCCTATAGCCACGTCACCCGCCGCTGGGGCAGGTAATGCGGCCGTGCACGGCGCGCTGTTGGCAGGTTCGCCCTTGCCGACATCCAGGACCAGACCCGAGGCCGGTTGCTTCCGTCATGGCCGAGACTCCCGCCTCGCCTGTTCCCCGGCCTCGCCTTGGCATCAGCGTGTCGGCATCCACGTTACGAAGAGACTGCCTCGCCCATCCACGGATCCGGCGCGCGTGCCTCTAATCAGCGGTCTGCCATTGCCTCCGGCATCGACGACACCACCTTTTCGATCACCTCGACTGGGGCGAAAAGTCATACCGGGGACTGAAGGCCGGGAGGAGCCCCCTTACGAGGCCACGAAGAAGGCAACGGGCGGACCGGAGGAACAGAACGGACGGGGCGAGCGTCGCCGCGTCCGATGCCGAGGCAAGCTCCGTCTGAAGGAAGCCCTGCTCGGCATGCGCGGCCTGGGTCCGGCGGTCAAGATGAACGCGGGCGGACGACATCTGCGATCCGCGTCGAGATGGATTTTGCTGGTCAGTCCGCCACGGGACCTCAGCTCCCAGTTCCCAGATGTATCCGACGGCAGCCAGCCGCTGCGTCTTGACCTTCCGGCTCATGACTTGCAGCTCTTGCCGCTGGCTCTGGTGACCGGGGCGCTTCCCGCGTCGGCCCTTCAAAAGGTCAGTGAGGCGAGACCTCCACCTGCGCGCCGCAATGATCTGGAGTGACGACCATTCTGAAAGTCACCAGCTGATCACAACATCACACAGGCCCTAGAGTCAGTCACTTCTGCGGGTGCAGAGACCGGCCTTGTCGAGGTCGAAGCTGTACGAGTCCTTCATGGTGAACTCGCGGACCCGGATGAGGCCCAACTTGGGGCGGGGCTCGTCGCAGAACTCGGTCTTGAACTGGCACCACATCTGGGACAACTGCCGGGAGGAGTTCAAGCGCTGATCGCATCCTTTGCAGCCCCCGCTCGTTGGCAGACTGCATCGACGATCTGCTGTCAGTCCGTTAGGGAAACCACACGAGATGGAAGCCGCCTGGTTGCGGCGAAGGGAAGGCCGCTTCCATCAGTCTCGAAAGACTGTCAACCCCCGCAAGCCCCCTACTGGCCATCAGATCAGCCCCAAGCTGGGCGCCAGGAACCGAAGAAGAGGAAAAATGCGAAAAGACCTTAGCAGGGCAATTTTGACTGCTGCGGCCGCGAGCAGCGTGCTTTCGATCAGCGCCGTGTCTGCTACTGCAGACTCCCAAGCCAATGGGGCAACAGCTGATTCTCCGGGAGTGCTTTCAGGAAACAGTATCCAAGCCCCTGTCCACGGACCAGTAAACGTATGCGGCAATACTGTCAGCGTCATCGGGTTGCTGAACCCGGCGGTTGGCAATACCTGCGGTAACGGACAGCTGGTCACTCCCGAGGTCCCGGTCACTCCCGAGGTCCCGGTCACTCCCGAGGTCCCGGTCACTCCCGAGGTCCCGGTCACTCCCGAGGTCCCGGTCACTCCCGAGGTCCCGGTCACTCCCGAGGTCCCGGTCACTCCCGAGGTCCCGGTCA
>NZ_JBSGZP010001044.1:0-1672 GCF_053611065.1 Streptomyces sp. NPDC054840 | reverse complement strand
GTCCCCCCGGGCCCCGCGTGCGGCCGCGGTCCTTCAGGTCCGGTCGTGCCCGCCGGGAGCCGGTCACCGGTCGCCGTGTGCGCAGCCGGGATGACCCGGCGCTCGCGAGACGCCCACGAGACGCGGTCAGGCCGGCTTCCCCGGGTCGATCTCCTTGACATCGTCGTACCGCAGCAGCGCGGGCACGGTCCCGACCGGTGGGGAGACCTCTGTGGGCACCAGCAGGAAGCCCACGTGGTCGCCTCCGTCGATCCGGGCCTCGATCCGGCCGACGAACCACCTGCGGGCTCCGGTCAGCAGCGGGCTGCCGTCGGCGCTGGGTCGCCAGTCGACCTGTGCGAACTTGTCCACCTGGTCGCCGGTCTCGCCGCCGAACAGCTCGGCCTGCGCGAACTGGTCGCGGTCCAGCAGGTGCACCGCGAGGTGTGAGGCGCCGCAGGCCACGCGGTACGTGTGGTTGCGTACCGACAGCCACACCACGAAACGCGGTGGCCGGATCGAACACTGCGAGGCGAAGCCCACGAGGCAGCCCGACAGCTCGCCCCCGGCCGCCACGGTGACCACATACACGGGACCGTTCAGAACTTCGACGAACGCGTCCAGTTCGGTCTCCGCCACGCCCGCTCCTTCCGCTCGCTCCGACCTGCCTCCACCGGGGCGGGTACCCCGGGTCATCGGTGCCGAAGCACGGCGGCATGAGGCGTTACCGCCACGGCGCATGCACCGCTCGGGGCCGGGTAGCCGGGTCTTGAAGAGGCCCTCACGACGGTGACCGGCATCGCGGGATGCGGGGCGGGGCCGCCGACCACACGAAGGGATACGCATGTCGCACGTCGAGGAGTACGTCGAGGTCAACGTTCCGGTGCGGACGGCCTACAACCAGTGGACGCAGTTCGAGGAGTTCCCCGTCTTCATGGAGGGGGTCGAACGGATCGACCAGCGCACGGACACCCTCACCCACTGGGTGACGAACGTGAACGGGGTGCAGCGCGAGTTCGACGCGCAGATCACCGAGCAGCTCCCGGACCACCGCGTCGCGTGGATGACGGTGGACGGTGAGGCGCGCCAGGCCGGGCTGGTGACCTTCCAGCCGATCGATGCGACCACCACCAGGGTCGCTCTTCACATGAACTGGGTGCCCGAGGGGCTGGCCGAAAGCGCCGCCGACAAGCTCGGCTTCGTCAAGCGACAGGTGGCCGGCGATCTGAAGCGGTTCAAGCTGTTCATCGAGTCCCGCGGGGCCGAGACGGGCGCCTGGCGGGGCGAGGTCTGACCGCGATGCTCAACGGTCGCGCGGGCAGAGGCGTCCGTGCCGCGTCCCGCGGCGGGGGCCGGGAGGTCACGGCGCGCTGCGGGCTGGTCGCCCGCGGCGTCCTCTACGCACTGGTCGGGCTGCTGGCCTGGCGCGTGGCCGTCGGTGATCCGGGGGGCAAGGAAGCCGACCGTCAGGGTGCCCTCCAGGAGCTCATGGGAAAGCCCTTCGGCGGCGTCCTCGTCTGGGCCGTGGGCTTCGGGCTCGTCGGCATGATGCTGTGGCGCCTGTCGGAGGCGGTGTTCGGCGCGGCCGGACCCGACGGCGGCAAGCCGGTGAAGCGGCTGGCCGCGGCGGGCCGGACCGTCTTCTACGCGGCGGTCGCCTTTTCCGTCCTGTCGTTCGCGGCGGGCGGGGGCG
>NZ_JBSGZP010001043.1:0-1677 GCF_053611065.1 Streptomyces sp. NPDC054840 | reverse complement strand
ATGTCCGGGACGGACACGCGGTAGCCGGGGAGGGTGACTTGTGGGTGGAGCGTGTTTGACTTACCTCACTGTGGGCATGTCGACAAAACGCTGTAGTGACCTCACTGGCTGCGACATACCAGGTGTACGCGGGTAGCAGGTGATGCGACGATGGGATTTATGGGGGACAGGTCAACTCTGCTGGAGACAGGGCGGTTTGTGAGGGCGGAGTCCGGAACGGGCACAGAGGCCGAGGGGGCGGCTCCGGTCGTCGACGCGCAGACCGCACTGACCGATGCGGATTTCGCTGAGGAGATGTTCGCCGAGACCGACGCGGCGAGCGACGCCGAGCTGGAAGCCCGGCACCGGGTGGCCGCCGACAAGGGCGACCCCGGAGCCATGAGCGTGCTCGGTGCGCTGCTGCTGCGCCGAGGCGACCTCGACGGCGCGGAACCCTACCTGCGGGGAGCCACGGGCGAAGGGGACCGCGCCGCCGCGAACAACCTCGGCGTGCTGCTCCACCAGCGGGGATACCCCGAGGACGCGGCCGGCTGGTGGCGGGTCGCCGCCGTCGCCGGATCCGCACCCGCCGCGCACGCCCTCGGCCGGTACTTCCGCGAGCGCGGGGACGAGCCCGCCGCCGAGTACTGGATGCGGCAGGCGGCCGAGTCCGGCCACGCGCTGGGCGCGTACGGGCTGGCGGACCTGCTGGAGCACCGCGGTGACAAGGGCGTCGAGCGCTGGTTCCGCGCCGCCGCCGAACAGGGGCACCGCGAAGCCGCGTACCGGCTGGCGAGGCACCTGCGCAAGGGCGACCCCGTCGAGGCCGAGCAGTGGTACCGGCAGGCCGCCGCGCGCGGGCACCGGCGCGCCGCCCTGCACCTGGGCGCCCTGCTGGAGGCGCGCGGCGAGCTCAAGGAGGCCGGGCGCTGGTACCTGACCTCCGCCAAGCAGGGGGAGGCGCGTGCGGCGTGCGCCCTCGGCTTCCTGCTGCGCGACGCCGGTGACGAGGAGAGCGCCGCCGTGTGGTGGCACCGGGCGGCGCAGGACGGTGACGGCAACGCCGCCAACGCACTGGGCGCGCTGCACGCCGCACGCGGGGAGACCCAGACCGCGGAGCGCTGGTACCGGACCGCCATGGACGCGGGCGACCAAAACGGGGCGTACAACCTTGCACTGCTGTGCGTCGCACAGGACCGGACCGCGCAGGCCGAGCAGTGGTACCGGCGCGCTGCCTACGCCGGGCACCGCGAGGCGGCCAACGCGCTGGCGATCATGCTGCTCCAGGTCGGGGACGCGGCCGGCGCGGAGCCGTGGTTCTCGAAGGCGGCCGAGGCGGGCAGCGTCGACGCCGCGTTCAACCTCGGGATCCTGTTCGCCAGCCGCGACGAGGACCGGACGGCGCTGAAGTGGTACGAGCGGGCCGCCTCGGCCGGTCACACCGACGCGGCGCTGCAGGTCGGCATCGCGCTGGTGCGGGACGGCGAGGACCGGGCGGCCGAGCGGCACCTGCGCTGCGCGGCCGGCGGCGGTAGTGCGGAGGCGGCGTTCCGCCTGGCCGCACTGCTGGAGTCGCTGGCCCCGCCGCCGGAGCCGGTGGCCCTGGGCGAACCCGTGGGCGGCGCCCCGCGCACCGAGAGCGAGGAGTGGTACGAGCGGGCCGCCGAGCTCGGGCACCGCCGGGCCAAGGTGCGGGTC
>NZ_JBSGZP010001042.1:1386-1679 GCF_053611065.1 Streptomyces sp. NPDC054840 | reverse complement strand
GTGCGGGCGGAGGCCCGCCTCGCCCGCCGCCGGGCCCGCCGGGAGATTCCGTACGGCCACCGCCAGCACTCGGTGGACGGGAGCACACCGGCCGGCACGGCCGTCGTGGCCGAACCGGAAGACGCCCTCCTGCACGGCGAGGAGAACCGGGCACTCCGATCGGCGGTCGCCCGGTTGCCCGGACGGTGTCCGGAGCTGATGAAGGCACTTCTTTCGCCCAGAGACCTCACTTACCGTGAAATCGCAGGAGAGTTGGGTATCTCACAAGGAAGTTTAGGGCCCGTCCGTTCCCG
>NZ_JBSGZP010001042.1:0-1376 GCF_053611065.1 Streptomyces sp. NPDC054840 | reverse complement strand
GCCTGGGATGTCTGCGCAGAATGCTGGCTGCAGAGGTTGCGGCTCCTGGCCTGCGGGGAAAGGAGCGGTAGACCAACGGGCTACCAGGTGAGCTGGAGGCATGCGCACATGGGCATGAGCGTGACCATTTCGGCGGCGGCTGCCGAGGACGCTGAGCAGATCTTCAAACTGCAGTACCTGGCCTTCCAGCGGGAGGCCGAGCTCTACGGCAACTACCTCATCCAGCCGCTCACCCAGTCCCTGGACTCCCTCAAGGGGGAGCTGGCGACGGACACCGTCCTGGTGGCCCGGCTCGGCGACGAGATCGTCGGGACCGTGCGCGGCAACGTGGACGAGGACGGCACCGCCAAGATCGCCAAGCTGTGTGTGCACCCCCGCCTGCAGGGTCACGGGCTCGGGGCGCGCCTGCTGCGCGCGGTCGAGGAGGCCCTGGCGGGCCCCGGCAACACCACCCGCTTCCGCCTGCACACCGGGCACAAGAGCGAGTCGAACCTGCGCCTCTACCGCAAGGCCGGCTACGTCAAGGTCGGCGGCCGCACGGCGTCCGACGGTGTCCAGCTGGTGATCCTGGAGAAGGAAGCCAAGGACCCGACCGATTTCACGGTCAGCGCGTAGACGCCCCTCGGCGCTTGCGCAGCCAGAGCATCCCGGTGATCGGCAGGATCACCGGGATGAACAGGTAGCCCAGCCCGAACTGGGACCACACGGTCGTGTCGGGGAAGGACTCGGGCCGCACCACGGTCCAGGTCCCCACGGCCAGCACGCCCGCCAGCTCGGCGGCGCAGCAGACCAACGCCGCCTTGCGGGCCTTCTCACCGCCGCGCACCAGTGAGTACGTGATGAACGCGTAGGCCAGCGCGGCCACGGCGGACAGCGAGTACGCCAGCGGGGCCCGGCCGAACTCGGTGGAGATCTGGAAGGCCGAGCGGGAGACCGCGCCCACCACCATCACCCCGTACAGCCACACCAGCAGCAGACCGGGCCCGGAGACCAGCCGCCGGCGCCCGGTGGTGGTGGCACCGCCGGTGTCGGTGCCGGTGTCGGCGTCGGTGTCGGTGTCATTCGTCGTGTCGGAGTCAGGCACCGGTGGTTCCCCAGATGTCGTAGAGCCGTACTTCGAGGACGGCGAGGACGACGGCGCCGGCGGCCACCGTGATCGATCCCCACCTCGTCCGCTCGGTCAGCGAGAGCATCCCGGCCGCGGGTACCGCGGCGAACGCGCCCACCAGGTAGGCCACGAAGATCACCGTGCCCTCGTCGGGCTTCTCGCCCTGGGCCAGCTTCACCAGGCCGATCACCAGCTGCGCCAGGACCAGTACGGTCACGACGGCCATGCCGATGAAGTGCCAGTCCTTGGTCGGCTGGTCCCGCCATGC
>NZ_JBSGZP010001041.1:0-1691 GCF_053611065.1 Streptomyces sp. NPDC054840 | reverse complement strand
CCCCAGGAAACCCGGCTCCGCCGGGCACCGGTCTCACCCGCCGGAGGGGCGGAAGACGGCCGGAGGTGCTGGATGCGCCGGGCGACACCGGAATGGCTGAGCCGCAGGCTCCGCCCCACGGCCTACGGGGCCGGCGGGTCGTCGTGGAGGAGGCGTTGGAAGAGGCGGTGGTCGCGCCAGGCACCGTCGATGTGCAGGTAGCGCGGCGCGAGGCCGAACCGCTCGAAGCCCGCCTTCGCCAGCACCCGCTGCGAGGCCAGGTTGTCGACCAGGGTGCCGGCCTCCACGCGGTGCAGGCCCAGCTCGTCACGGGCGACCCGGCAGATCTCCGCCACGGCCGCGGTGGCCAGCCCCTTGCCGTGCCAGGCCGGGTCGACCCAGTACCCCACACCGCCGCTGCACAGCGGCCCGTACGCGATGGAACCGAGGTTGATCGCGCCGACGGGTGCGCCGGTGGCCGTCTCGACGAACACGTACGGGGCGATCCGCCCCGCGTCCCGCTCGGCGAGCACGCCCTCGATCCGTTCCCGCTGGCCGTCCTCCGTGTAGAAGGCGTCCGGCCGGACCGGCTCGAAGCGCGCCATGAAGGCCCGGTTCCGCGCGAACGCCTCGGCCAGTCCCGCCGCGTCGCCGAGCGCGACGCCCCTCATCTCGACCCCGTCACCAATGATCATCCCGGCACGCTAGCCGAGGCTCCCCCGGGCCGTCACCGCGTCCGCCGGGAGCCCCCCGTATTTCACCTCCCCGCCGGCGTCCAGCGAGAGCCGGTACCCCCGCTTGACCACCGTCTGGATGAGGTTCGGGGCCCCGAGGGCCACCCGCAGACGGGCCATCGCCGTCTCCACGGCGTGCTCGTCCCGCCCCGCGCCCGGCAGCGCACGCAGCAGTTCCGCGCGGGACACCACCCAGCCCGGCCGCCGGGCCAGCGCCCGCAGCAGGGCCATCCCGGCGGGCGGTACGGGGCGCAGCTGGGCGTCCACCAGGACCGCGTGCCCCCGGATCTCCACCCGGTGCCCGGCCACCGGCAGCACCCGGGCCCGGCCGGGCAGCTCCTGGCAGAGCAACTGCACCAGCGGGCCCAGCCGGAACCGCTCCGGCTGCACCGTCTCCACCCCGTGCGCCTGCAACGGCAGCGCGGTCACCGGCCCGACGCAGGCGGACAGCAGCCTGCCGCGCAACGCGTCCAGCACGGCCTCCTGCAGCCCCCGCTCCTCGGCCCGGGACAGCAGCGAGGCCGCCGCGGGCGCCGAGGTGAAGCTGACGGCGTCCACCCCGCCGCCGATGACCGCGTCCAGCAGCCGGTCCAGCGGCGCGAGGTCCTCCGGCGCCATCCACCGGTACACCGGGACCACCACCACCTCGGCCCCACCGGCCCGCAGTGCCTCGACGAAGCCGGGGAGCGGCTCCCCGTGCAGCTGGAGCGCGATCCGCCGGCCGTCCACCCCGGCCGTCAGCAGCCGCTGGAGCACCTCGGCGAGCGATTCCGAGTCGGGGGACCAGGTCTCCACGAGCCCGGCGGCCCGGATGGCGCCCTTGACCTTCGGCCCGCGCGCCAGCAGTTCGGAGGCGCGCAGCCGCTCCAGCAGTTCCTCGCCGACGCCCCACCCGTCGGCCGCCTCGATCCACCCCCGGAAGCCGATGGCGGTGGTGGCCACGACCACGTCCGGTGCGCAGCCGATCAGTTCCTTCGT
>NZ_JBSGZP010001040.1:0-1710 GCF_053611065.1 Streptomyces sp. NPDC054840 | reverse complement strand
CCGCACCACCGAGCTCCGGCCCGCCGAACACCTTCGGCGGGCCGTCGCCGTTCCAGGCCGCCCAGCCCGGATCGCCCGTCACCGCGAACCGCACCCAGGCCGCGTGCATCTCGTCCGCCAGCGCCTGCGGGGCGTCCGGTCCGGCCAGCCAGGCGGACTCCGGTACCGCGAGCGTGTCGAACACGAAACCCAGCTCCAGGGCGTGGCAGGCGCCCAGCCCCGCAAGCCCGGAGGGCCAGCCGAACTCGTACAGGAAGCTCGGCGCCGCCCGCCGCGCCCGGGCGAGCCTGCGCAGCGGATCGCGCAGCAGTCGGTCGGTGAGCAGCTGTCCGGCGAGTTCGGCGGGACCCGCCGCGGGCAGCGAGACGCGCAGCGCCCGTACGGCCGCCCGGTCCTTGCCGGAGCGGGCGCGGGCCAGCGCGACGGCGAGCGGGCCGAGGCGGTCCAGCATCCGCATCCCCCCGGTGGGGGCGAGCCACAGCCGGTACTCGTCACGGGTCCAGCCGAGGAGCAGCGGTACCTCGCCGGAGGCGGCCGCGGCGCACAGGGTGTCCAAGGGGTCGGCCGGGATCGTGTCCGGGTCGGTGACCAGGCCGAAAGCGGGTCCGCCGACGAGGGGACCCGATCGGCGCAGGACGGCCGCCTGGGCGGCGAGCAGGTCGGGCAGGGCGGTGGCCGTGAAGGCCGCGGCCGTGGCGTCGACCTTGAGCAGCGAGGCCATCCGCCGGACCATGGCGCGAACCTTGGGGCGCGGCAGGACCTCGGGGGCCCCGCTCTGCAGTACGGCCCGGGTGAAAAGCCCGGCCGCCCGCGGGGCCGCGAGGAGTCCCCCGATGCCGATGGCCCCGGCGGACTCGCCGAAGACGGTGACCCGGTCGGGGTCCCCGCCGAACGCTCCGATGTTGTCGCGGACCCAGGCGAGGGCGGCGATCTGGTCCGACAGACCGCGGTTGGCGGGGGCGTCGGGGAAGAGTCCGTAGCCGAGGACGCCGAGGCGGAAGTTGAAGGAGACGAGCACGACCCCGTCGCGGGCGAAGGCGGAGCCGTCGTAGACGGGGACGGCGGAGGAGCCGCGGGTGTGGGCTCCGCCGTGGATCCAGACCATGACGGGCAGCCGGACCCCGGGGGCCGGGTCCGGGGTCCACACGTTCACGTTCAGGCAGTCGTCCCCGGGGATCACCGGGTCGGGCAGCAGGGCCGCGAAGGTGTCCGGGTAGGGCACCTTGGGCGCGGTCGGCCCGTAGGCGGCGCAGTCCCGTACGCCGTCCCAGGCGGCCGGGGGCGCGGGCGCCGCGAAGCGCAGGGCACCGACGGGCGGGGCGGCGTACGGGATGCCCAGGAAGACGGCGGTCCCGCCGGGTCCGGTCCGGCCGCGGGCGACGCCCGCCGCCGTCCTGACCCGCGGCCGGCCGCGGCCGTCGGGGGCGCTCTCTGCACTCATCCGGTCCTCCTGCGGTGCCGGTGCCGGTGCCGGTGCCGGGCCCACCGTGGCACCGTCGCACAGCCGTCCGACGGGTGACAAGGCGTGACCGGGTCCGGTGCCCGTCCGGTTGGACGGGCATGCGATTCCTGCGTGTCCACCATGCCGTGCCCGTCCTGCTTCTGGCGGGCGCCACGCTCCTCGCCGGTCCGGCACGGGCCGCCGCCGGACCCGACTTCCAGTACGTCGGCCAGGACGACCGGGTCCACGGCCTCACCGCGCCCACGGGG
>NZ_JBSGZP010001039.1:0-1710 GCF_053611065.1 Streptomyces sp. NPDC054840 | reverse complement strand
TCATCATCGGCCGCGAGGTCTACAGCGGCAAGGGCTACATCTACGACCCCTTCCAGCTGTACGGACAACAGCTCCCGGCCCCCCACTGGCTGGTCCTCGGCGAATCCGGAAACGGAAAATCAGCCCTCGAAAAGACCTACGTCCTACGCCAGCTCCGCTTCAAGGACCGCCAGGTCGTCGTCCTCGACGCCCAGGGCGAGGACGGCGTCGGCGAGTGGAACCTGATCGCCCAGCAGCTGGGAATAACCCCCATCCGCCTGGACCCCATCGCCGCCAACGACGACGGGATCCGCCTCAACCCCCTCGACCCGGCCATCACCGCGACCGGACAGCTCGCGCTGCTCCGGACCATCATCGAGGTGGCCATGGGCCACGGCCTGGACGAGCGCGCGGGCTTCGCCCTGAAGGTCGCGCACGCCTACGTCGTGGAAACCATCACCACGCGCCAGCCGGTCCTGACCGACATCGTGGAACAACTGCGCCACCCCGAACCCGAATCCGCCCTCGCGATGAACGTCGACATAGACGATGTCCGGGCCTGGGGCCTCGACGTCGCGCTCGTCATCGACCGACTCGTCGACGGTGACCTGCGCGGCATGTTCGACGGCCCCACCACCGTCGGCATCGACCTCGACGCCCCACTGATCGTCTTCGACCTCTCCCACATCGACCGCAACTCCATCGCGATGCCGATCCTCATGGCGATCGTCGGCGTCTGGCTCGAACACACCTGGATCCGCCCCGACCGGAAGAAGCGCATCTTCCTGGTCGAGGAAGCCTGGCACATCATCAACAGCCCCTTCGTCGCCCAGCTGTTCCAGCGCCTCCTGAAGTTCGGCCGCCGCCTCGGCCTGTCCTTCGTCGCCGTCGTCCACCACCTCTCCGACGTCGTCGACGGCGCCGCCGCGCGGGAAGCCGCGGCCATCCTCAAGATGGCCTCCACCCGCACGATCTACGCCCAGAAAGCCGACGAGGCCCGCGCCACCGGCCGCGTACTCGGCCTCCCCCGCTGGGCCGTCGAAATCATCCCGACCCTCACCCCCGGCATCGCCGTCTGGGACGTCAACGGCAACGTCCAAGTGGTCAAACACCTGATCACCGAAGCCGAACGCCCCCTCGTCTTCACCGACCGCGCCATGACCGAGTCCTCCGCCCCCATCCGCCTCCCCGCCGACATGCTCGCCGCCGAACTGGAGGCGGAGGAAAGGGCCCTGTCCATCGAACGCCGCCGCGGCGGCCCCGGATCCGCGACCACGGTGGCCTGACCATGCACGACGCACGACGTACGGAGCCCCCCGCGCGCGGCGGCGGCATCCCGGACGGCCTCCTGGTCGGCCTCCTGGCCTTCCTCCTCGGCCTCGCCGTCCTCGTCTGGTCGGCCACCGGCCTCGCCGCCGTCTTCGCCAAGGGCGCCTGGCCCGACACGGTCACCTTCACCCGGACCCCGGGGGCCGTCCGCGCGCTGATAGCGCAACCGCACGACATCCCGGCCGCCTGGCCGGACACCGACCCGGCGGCCCTGTCGGGCTGGGGCCTCTTCTGGGGCCTGTTCGTCAGCCAGCTCCTGGTGATGTTCGTACTCACCGTCTTCGCCATCGGCGTGATCGCCCGCACCAAGTCCCGCCGCGCCCTGGCCCACCACCTCACGCAGGCCGAAGCGGTCACCGCCCCGGCCCCGCCGGTGTCTCAGGCGCGGGGGTCCGGGGGCCC
>NZ_JBSGZP010001038.1:0-1712 GCF_053611065.1 Streptomyces sp. NPDC054840 | reverse complement strand
GCCTTCGCGTCGTGCGTGTCTTCAGGTACGCGCGAGAAGTGGGCCGCCGGGAGCGGGCCACCACCAGTTCTGGTTCGCGTGTGCGTACATGGTGGGCACCTTAGCCCAGACCGCCCCGCCGGGGCAGGATCTGTCTCGCGACGTGAGCTGAACCATGGATTCCGTTCCGTCGGACGCCCGTGACCTTTGAGCTGGTTCGTCTCACGTTGTGGGCGGGGAGCTGGACGCGGCGTGCGACGCCGTAATGTGTACGAGGTGACCGTGAACGCTGAAATCCAAGCCCCCGCCGCCAAGGCGACCTGGCGAGACCTTCCCGCGGCGCAGCAGCCTTCGTACCCCGATGCCGAGGCTCTGCGCGCTGTCGTCGCGGACCTCGAGTCGTATCCGCCCCTCGTTTTCGCGGGTGAGTGCGACCAGCTGCGCGCCCGTCTGGGAGCCGTCGCCAAGGGCGAGGCGTTCCTGCTCCAGGGCGGCGACTGTGCCGAGGCCTTCGACGGCGTCTCCGCCGACCACATCCGCGCCAAGCTGAAGACGCTGCTCCAGATGAGCGCCGTCCTGACGTACGCGGCCTCCGTGCCCGTCGTCAAGGTCGGCCGCATCGCGGGCCAGTACTCCAAGCCGCGCTCCAAGGACACCGAGACCCGCGACGGCGTCACCCTGCCGACCTACCGCGGCGACTCCGTCAACGGCTTCCCGTTCACCGAAGAGGCCCGGATCCCGGACCCCGAGCGGCTGAAGCGCATGTACAACGCCTCCGCCTCGACGCTCAACCTGGTGCGCGCCTTCACCACCGGTGGTTACGCCGACCTGCGCCAGGTGCACGCCTGGAACCAGGACTTCGTGAAGTCCAGCCCGTCCGGTCAGCGCTACGAGCAGCTCGCGCGGGAGATCGACAACGCGCTGAACTTCATGAAGGCGTGCGGCACCGACCCGGCCGAGTTCAAGGCCGTCGAGTTCTACGCCGCCCACGAGGCGCTGCTGCTCGACTACGAGGGCGCGCTGACCCGCACCGACTCGCGCACCGGCAAGCTGTACGACACCTCCGGCCACATGGTCTGGATCGGTGAGCGCACCCGGCAGCTGGACCACGCGCACATCGAGTTCTGCTCGCAGATCGCCAACCCGGTCGGCATCAAGCTCGGCCCCACCACCACGGTGGACGAGGCGCTGACGTACATCGACCGCCTGGACCCCGAGCGCGAGCCGGGCCGGCTGACCTTCGTCGTCCGTATGGGCGCCGACAAGGTCCGGGACAAGCTCCCCGAGCTGGTCGAGAAGGTCACCGCCTCCGGCGCGATCGTCGCGTGGGTCACCGACCCGATGCACGGCAACACCTTCGAGGCGGCCTCCGGCCACAAGACGCGCCGTTTCGACGACGTGCTCGACGAGGTCAAGGGCTTCTTCGAGGTCCACAAGGCGCTGGGTACCCACCCGGGCGGCATCCACGTCGAGCTCACCGGTGACGACGTCACCGAGTGCGTGGGCGGCGGCGACGAGATCTTCGTCGACGACCTGCACCAGCGCTACGAGACGGCCTGCGACCCGCGGCTCAACCGCAGCCAGTCCCTGGACCTGGCGTTCCTGGTCGCCGAGATGTACCGCGACCAGTAGGGATCAGTCAGTACCTTCGTACGACGATGGGGCGCGGATCGATGTGATCAGCGCCCCATCCTCGTGCCCGGGGCTTTGAGGCCACCCTAACTTTGGGTCCG
>NZ_JBSGZP010001037.1:0-1716 GCF_053611065.1 Streptomyces sp. NPDC054840 | reverse complement strand
ACCCCCGAGTTCGCGTTCTGGCTCGGCGCGGCGGCCCTCGCCGGGGCCGCCGTCGCCGGGATCAATCCCACCCGGCGCGGCCCCGAACTGGCCCGCGACATCCTGCACACCGAATGCCGGATCCTGATCACCGAGCGCGCCCACCTGCCGCTGCTGCGCGGCCTCGACCTGCCCGGCGTACGCGTCCTGGTCACCGGCACCGAGGAGTACGAGGCCCTGCTCGCCCCCTACGCGGCCGCCCAGCCCGGCGAGGTCACGCTGCGGGCCCCCGGATCAGCTTCCCGGCTCCTCCTCTACTTCACCTCCGGCTCCACCGGCGCCCCCAAGGCCGCCATCTGCACCCAGGGCCGGCTCGCGGCCGCCGGAGCCGCGCTGGCCCGCCGGTTCACCGTCACCCCGAACGACGTCCACTACATCTGCATGCCGCTCTTCCACGGCAACGCCGTCATCGCCGACTGGCTGCCGGCACTCGTCGGCGGGGCCCCGGTGGCGCTGCGCCGCCGCTTCTCCGCCTCCGCGTTCCTGGACGACGTACGGGCGTACGGAGCCACCTACTTCACCTACGTCGGGCGGGCGATCCAGTACCTCCTGGCCACCGAACCCCGCCCCGACGACCGCACGCACACCCTGCGCCTCGGCTTCGGCACCGAGGCCGGGGCGGTGGACGCGGACCGCTTCGCCGAGCGGTTCGGGGTCCGGCTGGTGGAGGGGTACGGGGCCACCGAGGGCGGCGCCTCCGTCCAGCGCACCCCGGACACCCCGCCGGGCGCCCTGGGCCGGGCGGGCGCGGGCGACGAGCTCGCGGTGATCGACCCGGTCACCCGCGCGGAATGCCCGCCCGCGGTCCTCGCTCCGGACGGCCGCCTGCTCAACGGTTCGGCGGCGATCGGCGAACTGGTCAACCGCGGCCGCAGCCTCTTCGAGGGGTACTGGCGCAACCCGGACGCCGAGGCCGACCGCACCCGCGACGGCTGGTACTGGACGGGAGACCTCTTCTTCCGCGACCCGGCGGGCTTCCTCTACTTCGCGGGCCGCACCGACGACCGGCTCCGCGTCGACAGCGAGAACCTCGCCGCAGCGGTGATCGAGAACATCCTGGCCCGCTGGACGGACGCGGTGGCTGTCGCCGTCTACGCCGTCCCGGACGAGGTCGCGGGGGACCAGGTCATGGCGGCCCTCGCCCTTCGCGAGGGCGCGGCCTTCGACCCGTCCGCCTTCGCGGCCTTCCTCTCCGGCCGGCCGGACCTGGGCACGAAGATGGCCCCGCGCTATGTCCGCATCGTCGAGACCATGCCGACCACGGCGACGAACAAGATCCACCGGGTCTCCCTCCGCCACGAGGGCTTCCGCTGCGCGGACCCCGTCTGGCGCCGCTCCCCGACCGGGGCCTACACCCGCCTCGACGAGGCCGCCCTCGCCACCCTGCTCGCGACCTACGAGGCCCAGGGCCGCTCCGACCTGCTGCGACGGCCGGGGAAACCCCCGGTCGAGAGTCCCCCGCGGGGGTAAGGCAGGGCCAGGTATCCCCCGGCCGAAGACACCCACCGCCGGGTCATGGCGGTCCTCGCGCACCTCCGCGGCTCATGGTTTTGAGCACGCCTGAGGACCGGGTAGTATTTTCTCTGTCAGCAGGCGCCGCTAGCTCAGTTGGTTAGAGCAGCTGACTCTTAATCAGCGGGTCCGGGGTTCGAGTCCCTGGCGGCGCACCTGTCCTTC
>NZ_JBSGZP010001036.1:0-1719 GCF_053611065.1 Streptomyces sp. NPDC054840 | reverse complement strand
CCGGCCGTCCCGGTACATCGGCGGGCCGGCCCCGGACACCGACGGGCCCCGGCAGCCGCATCGGCTGCCGGGGCCCGTTCGCGCGGGGCGGGGTCAGACGAGGTCGGCGGCCTCGATCTCCTCGCGGGTGATCCCGAGCAGGTACAGCACCGCGTCGAGGAAGGGCACGTTCACCGCGGTGTGCGCGGCCTCGCGGACCACCGGCTTGGCGTTGAAGGCCACGCCCAGCCCGGCCGCGTTCAGCATGTCCAGGTCGTTGGCGCCGTCGCCGATGGCCACCGTCTGGGACAGCGGCACGTCGGCCTCTGCGGCGAAGCGGCGCAGCAGCCGGGCCTTGCCCGCCCGGTCCACGATCTCGCCGGTGACCTTGCCCGTCAGCTTCCCGTCGACGATCTCCAGCGTGTTGGCGGAGGCGAAGTCCAGCCCCAGCCGCTCCCGCAGATCGTCCGTCACCTGCGTGAAGCCGCCGGAGACCACGCCCACCTGGTAGCCGAGCCGCTTGAGTGTGCGGATCAGGGTCCGCGCGCCCGGGGTCAGCTGCACCTCGGCGCGGACCTTGTCCACGACCGACGCGTCCAGGCCCGCGAGCAGCGCCACCCGGGCGTGCAGCGACTGCTCGAAGTCCAGCTCACCGCGCATGGCCCGCTCGGTGACCTCGGCGACCTCGGCCTCGCACCCGGCGTGCGCGGCGAACAGCTCGATGACCTCGTCCTGGATGAGGGTCGAGTCCACGTCCATGACCACCAGGCGCTGCGCCCGGCGGTGCAATCCGGCCGATACCACGGCCACGTCCACGCCGATGTGCGCGGAGGCGGTGGCCAGGGCGGTGCGCAGCGGCTCGGTCTCCACACCGGAGACGGCGAACTCCACCGCCGTCACCGGGTACTTGGCGAGCCGGAAGATACGGTCGATGTTGCCGCCGGTCGCGGTGATCCGGGCGGCGATGGCGGCCGTGGACTCGGCGGTGAGCGGGTGCCCGAGCACGGTGACATGCGAGCGGCCGCTGCCGCGCGGCCGGTTGTCACCCGTACCGGAGAGGATCTCGGCCTGCATCTTGAGGGATTCGGCCCAGCTGTGGACGGTGGCCCGCAGGTCGCCCTCGGCTCCGCCGGCGGGCTTGGTGACGAGGGCGCACAGGACGATGCGGCCACGGGTGACGACCTGCTCGATGTCGACGACGTCGACGGAGTAGGCGGCGAGGGTGTCGAACAGCCCGGCGGTGATCCCGGGACGGTCCTTGCCGAAGATCTTGACGAGGAGGGTGGGGACGTCGGAGGTCTGCGATGCGCTCATGGTGCCCTCACCGTATCTTCCCGGCCCGGCCCCCAGGACCCCCGTCCCACGTCTTGAACGCTCGCGCCGGGCGGCGGCACCTTCCTCCCCTGCGGCGTTCGAGGGACCGGGTGCGGTGCGGAGCCCCGCGAAACGTCGGAAGGGCGGGCGCGGTAGACGGCTCGGCACGGGGCGGCGCCGCCTCACCGCGCCGGCGCCGGCGGGTTCGGAGGCTTCGGCGGAGGCGGCGGGCCTTCCGGCGGGGGAGGCGGACGAAAGGGTTCCCGGCGGGGCGGGCGTGGCGGCCCGGGCGGCCTGGGCGACCCGGGCGGCCTGGGCGACCAGGGTGGGATGCCGGTCACGGTCACGTCCCAGGAGCCGTCCGCCTCCCCGCCCCCCGCGGGACCGCGCTGGGGCGGGCCGTACGGTACGGCCCCGGGGTACGGG
>NZ_JBSGZP010001035.1:0-1720 GCF_053611065.1 Streptomyces sp. NPDC054840 | reverse complement strand
GCCAGCGAGACGGCGCCCGGGGTGACCGGCGGGCCGCCCGCCCGGGCGTGGTCCCTCTCGTCGGCGCGGGAGGAGGCGCGCACGACGGCGAGTACGCCCACGGCCGCGAGCAGGGCCACGGCGGTGGCCAGGATCAGGATCCGGCGCTGGAGCGTCATGGGAGGACTCCGGGGGGGTTCCGGGGGCGGCGCGGGGGGCACCATACCCAGCGGCCCGCACAAGGGCCAGGCATGGACGGCGGCGGGTCGGTGAACTCCACCGGGCGTACGGGCGCCAGGCAATGGCCTCCCCCAGGGCACCCCAAGAGTAGGAAAAATACGGAACCCTGACATGCTTTCGTTCATCCTTCGAACGGAAGGACCCAGCAGTCAGACCACCCCGCCCCTCTGGGGCAGCACCAGCCGGAGAGCCACCGCACATGTCGTACGCACCCGACGGGCAGCAGCACCAGCCGTACCGGCCGGAAGGACAGATACCGCAGCCGCCCCACGGCGACCGGTACGGCCGGCCGTACGGACAGCAACCGCAGCCCGGCCCGCCCCAGCAGCCGTACGGGCAGCAGGCGCAGTACGCACCGCAGGAGCAGTACGGCCGGCAGCCCGAGTACGGGCAGCAGGGCCACCATGAGGGGTCCGAGCCCCCGCGCCGCAGGTCGCGGGGCCGGCGCTGGCTGATCGCGGGGGTCTCCGTGCTCGCGCTCGCCGGTATGGCCGCGCTCGTGCTGAACCACTACGAGATACCCCCGTTCACCGACAAGGGCTCGTCGGTGTCCTTCGGGACGGCGCCCGCGGGGGGCGGCAAGAAGAACGACGCTCCCCCGCCGAACTCCAAGATGCTCATGCCGACAGGGCCGGCCTCCGAGTTCAAGAACACGATGACCCTTCCCGACGGCACGCACGTGGCCGTCACCACGCTGGACGGCAAGAAGTCCGGCTTCAAGGGCAAGGTCTGGGTCTGGGCTCCCAAGGAGTACAACGACCCGAAGTTCGCCAAGAGCGGCTTCCCGGTCCTGATCGCCCTGCCGGGCGGCGCCGGTTACCCGAGCAACTACTGGATGGGCACCGACCTCGGCCTCCAGACGAGCGTCAGCAAGTGGTACGCCGAGGGCAAGAGCAAGCCCTTCATCCTGGCCATGCCGGTTCTCAACCCGGGGCCGGACGACAAGGGCGTCTACTGGGACGGCTCCGACATCCCCGGCCAGCCCAAGATGGGCACCTGGCTGACCGAGGACGTGCCGGACCTGATGAAGGCGAACTTCCGCACCGTCAAGTCCCGTGACGGCTGGGCTTTCATGGGCTCCTCCACCGGTGGTTTCGCCGGCCTGAAGGCCGTGCTGAAGCACCCGGACAAGTTCAAGGCCGTGATCGCCTCCGGCCCGGACATCGTCCCGGACTCCTCCCTGTGGAAGGGCCACGAGAAGGAGAAGGCCGAGAACAACCCTGAGGTGCTGGCGAAGCAGCTCATCGACTCCAAGGGGCCCGAGGTCTACCTCGCCTTCCAGGTCGGCGACAGCGAGAACAACAAGAAGACCCTGCCCGACGTGCAGAAGTTCGTCGCCACCTACGGCAACAAGGGCCCCATCCATGCCGAGTTGAAGGTCATCAAGGGCGGCCAGCACAACGCCAAGACCTATGTGCCGAACATGGGTGAGGGACCGGTCCAGTTCATCAGCAAGGTCATGGAAGGGCCCGTCGAGTAACCGCCGGCGCCCCCGCACCAC
>NZ_JBSGZP010001034.1:0-1721 GCF_053611065.1 Streptomyces sp. NPDC054840 | reverse complement strand
AATGCGGCGGTGGCAGTAGCCGCCCTTGGGCATGATCAGGTTGCCGTCGCCGTCGCCGTCGCCGTTGCCGTCGCCGTCGCCGTCGCCGTCGCCGTCGCACTGCCCGCCCCGGCCGGCAGCCCCCTGCCCGGCTCGGGGTCCCCTCGCCGCCGGGGAGATCAGGGACGGCCGGTGCAGGGAGAAGGCCGCCCCGCACCGTACGGAACTGCTCCTACCAACCCGGCGCGGCTCCCTCGTCCAGGACAGGTTCCCCGTCCCCGTCCTGGTCGCCGTTGCCGGGCAACCGCCGAGGAGCCGGTCCCTCGACGGCGGGCTCGCCGTCGGGGACACCGCTGCCGGCCGGCTGTCCTTCGAAGCCCTTCAACGCCCGGCCACCGCCAGCGGCAGGGGCACCGATGGAGGCTGGCCGGCAGGGGCACGGGACCCAATACGGTCCCGTGCTCGGTCTGCAGGCTCCCGAACAGAGAAGGTATGGGGGCCGTCCGGCCGGGGCGTCAGCTTCCGTCCGTCAGACTGCGGTCGAGGACGCCGATGAGCCGGGCTCCCGCACGGTCTGTCCCGCGGCGCCCCCGCTTGGCACCCGCCGAGGCCCTCTCCAGCCGCAGCCGCGCTGTACGTCCGCGCAGTGTCAGCGTCATCAACTGGTTGCCGAACCACGGTCCGCCGGTGCGCTCCCACCGGACCGCCGGTCTCGCGACCCGTCCGTGGCGGGCGAGGAGATGGCCGATCCCCTTGGCGAGCCGGCTCCAGCCGAAACGGAATCCAGCCCGCATGACCGTCGGTACAGAGTTGTGCAGCGGTGAGCAGGTGAACTGGAAGACACGGGAGCGCGGCTGCCTGCCGGTGGTCCAGACGGGCTCCGCCACATACGCGTGGTGTACGTCCCCGGAGAGCACGCACACCGTCGCCGGGGCCCCCTCGGCTCTCCCCACCTCGGCGACCGTCTCCGTCAGCCTTTCGAACGACGATGTGAACGCCGCCCAGTGCTCCAGGTCCGCCCGCCGGCGCAGCCACTCACCGAAGCGCGACCAGCGCGGCCCCCGTTCCCCCCGGCAGAGCGCCGCGTGCCAGCCCTCCGCGAAGTGGACCATCGGGGGCAGCAGCCACGGGAGCGATGTCCCGACCAGCAGGTGGTCGACGCCGCCGGGGTCGTCGAACGCCTGCGTCCGCAGCCAGGCCGCTTCTTCGGCGTCCAGCATCGCCCGGTGCTGCTCCTCCAGCACCCGCGCGGCCCGGGTGTCGACCATCAGCAGCCGGGTGCGGCCGAAGTCCCTTCGGTAGCTCCAGCGCACCGTCCCCGGGTCGGCGTCGGCGCGTTCGGCGAACGCGCGCAGCACCTCCGTGGCGTCGTCGGCCGCCAGTACCGCCGCGTACAGCTCGTCCTCGGCGAGCTCGGCGGGGGAGAGGTTCCCGAGGTGCTGGTAGACCCAGTACGACATCAGGCCGCTGGTGATCCGCTCGTGCCACCAGGGCGTTGCCCGCATGTCGGCTGCCCAGGCGGCGCTGGTGTTCCAGTCGTCGATGACGTCGTGGTCGTCGAAGATCATGCAGCTGGGTACGGTCGAGAGCAGCCAGCGCAGTTCGGGGTCGCCCCAGGACTCGTCGTAGAGGTGCGTGTACTCCTCGTAGTCGGCGACCTGGTCCGGCGGGGCGGCGGAGCCGGTGCCGGCGGCCCGCCGATGCCGGGCGATCCAGGCGCGGGTGTACGCGGACGTCTCGTC
>NZ_JBSGZP010001033.1:0-1752 GCF_053611065.1 Streptomyces sp. NPDC054840 | reverse complement strand
GGTTTCCGGCGCGTCGGAATCGGCCCGGTTTCTGGCTTCCGGGTCGTAGAGGGTCATGTCAGGCGCCCTTGTTGTAGAGCTGGGTGATCAGCGAGGAGAGGACCTGGTCGGTGCGGGGGCCGTAGTTGAGGAGGACGCCGTCGTCGACCGTGACCACGCGGCGGTCCATGCCGGCCGGGGTCTGGGCGACGCCCGGGATCTTGACCAGGCCGTCGATCCCGCCGACCGATTCGAGGCCCTTGGACATGACGAGGATCGCGTCGGGGGCGGCGGCCGCCAGGGCCTCGCTGGTGATCGGGGTGAAGTCCTTGCCGAGTCCGGAGTCCTTGCCCGTGTCGACCGCGCCGGCCGCCTCCAGCAGTGACGCGGCTCCGGAGTCCGAACCGCCGAGCAGGTAGACGGAGGCGGTGCCGCGCAGGTAGAGGAAGGCCACCCGGGGCTTCTTGCCGGAGGCGGCCGGGATGTCCTTGCGGACGGTGGCGATCCGGTCGGCGGTGCGCTGGTTCAGCTGCGTACCGGCCTCCTTGACGCCGAGCGCGGCCGCCACGGCGTCGATCCGCGTCGGGACGTCGTCCAGGCCTTTGGCAGGGGCGATGACCAGGACCGGTACGCCGGCGTCGCGGACCTGCTGAATCGCTTCTCCAGGACCGCTGGTGGTCTCCGCGATCACCAGCGTCGGGCGCAGCGAGAGCACGCTCTCGGCGGAGACGTCGTGTCCACGCGTCACCACCGGCAGCGGGGCGGCCTGTTCGAAGGTGGCCGTGATGTCCCGGGCGACGACCTGCTTGCCGAGGCCCAGGGTGTGCACGATCTCGTTGAGGCTGCCGCTGAGGGGGACGACCCGGTCCGCGGACGTGATCGTGACCTGGGCGCCGTCGGCCGAGGGCACGGTGACCGGCAGGGCGGGCTGTGGCGTCGGGAGCGGCTCCAGTCGGTCCGGGACCGCGGCTGCGCCGGGGGCGGATGAGCCCGGGGTGGTGGCCGTACCTCCGCAGGCCGTCAGCGCGAGGGCCAGTGCTGCCACGGCAACTGCGAGACGGGGAAAGCGGTGTGACGCGGCGGGCGTAGGCACGAAGGCACCGTCCTGGTCGTCCGACTGAGGTTCTGGAGACCGGGGGGGTGTTCATCCGGCCGGGGTTAGCTTAGGTTAGCCTAACCTTGCTCGCTAGGCCCAGGAGGGGGCGTTCCATGCCCACAAGTCCCGTCCGTGCGTTGGCCGTCGCCCTGTTGGCGGCCCTGCTGGGCGCTCTGCTCCCGGCGACCGCGGCCCGGGCGGGCACCGTGCAGGGGGGTCGACTCGACTGGGGCATCAAATCGTCCTTCCAGAGTTATGTCACCGGTCCGGTGGCAAAAGGTGGTTTCAAGCTGAAGAGTGGCGCCGCCACCGTGGGCGGCAGTCTCTTCCGCTTCCACTCCGCGGCCGGTTCCTACGACCCCGACTCCGGCACCTTCGAGGCCTCCTACTCCGGCGGGGTGACCTTCCAGGGCCACCAGAAGCCCGACGGTGTCCACGAACTGGACATGACCATCAGTCGCCCCACCGTCAAGGTCTCCGGCGGCAAGGGCACCCTGTACGTCGACGTCTCCAGCAAGGCCAAGGACAGCGGCGCGGTCACCAGCCGGCCGCAGGTCGCCTTCGCCTCGCTCGGCGTCGGCGGCATCGACATGAAGGGCGGCGCAGGCCCGCTGACCCTCACGAACATTCCCGCCACCCTCACCGCGGAAGGCGCCGAGGCCTTCGCCGGCTACTAC
>NZ_JBSGZP010001032.1:0-1762 GCF_053611065.1 Streptomyces sp. NPDC054840 | reverse complement strand
GCCGCACCCCGCTGGCCGCCCTGGTGGCGGCCTCCGGGATCTCCTCGCTCGGCATGGCGGCGACCCTGGTCGCCGTGCCCTGGTTCGTCCTGCACAGCACTGGCAGCGGCACCCGGACGGGGCTCGTCGCCACCGCGGAGGTACTGGGCCTGCTGTGTTCCGCCGTGCTCGCGGGTCCGGTCGTCGACCGGCTGCCCGTACGCGCGACCAGCATCGGAGCGGACGTGCTGACGGCCGCGGCGATCAGCCTGATCCCGCTCCTGCACGCCTGGGGCGCCCTGCCCCTGCCCGTCCTCATCGTCCTGGTCTTCCTGGTGGGGGCCGCCCGCGGGCCGTCCGACACCGCCAAGCAGCTGCTCCTGCCCGGCGCGATGGAACGCGCGGGCGTCAGGGCGGAGCGGGCCACCGCAGCGGTCGAGGGCGCCCGCCGGATCGGCATGATGGCGGGGGCGCCGCTGGCCGGTCTGCTCATCGCGACCGTCGGCCCGGTGCGCACCCTGTACGCGGACATGGCGGCGATGGCGCTGTGCGCCCTCCTCGTGGCGGTCCTGGTTCCGGCGGCGGCCCGACCCCGCCCGGCCGGCGGCGGGCAGCCGCGCGGTTCCTACGCCCAGGAACTGCGCTTCGGCCTCGGGCAGTTGCGCAGGGACCGGCTCCTGGGGGCGATGGTGGGGGTCCTGATGCTGACCAACGCCCTGGACGGGGCGCTGAACGGGGTCCTCTACCCGGCGTACGGGACCCAGGTGCTGCGCAGCAGCGCCCTGTTCGGGGCGATGGTGACCGCCATGGGCGCCGGCGCGCTGCTCGGGGCGGCCGTGTACGGCTGGGCGGGGCACCGGATGCCGCGGCGCGCGGTCTTCGTCGGCGCCTTCGTCCTGGTGGGGGCGGTGCGGTGCGCCGCACTGGCCGCCGAGCCCCGGGTGCCGGTGCTGCTGGCGGTGCTGGCGCTGTCCGGCATCGGGTCGGGGATCGTGGGCCCGCTGATGATGTCGGTCGCCTACGAGCGGGTGCCCGAGGAGGTGCGGGGGCGGGTGTTCGGCTTGCTGGTCGCCGCCGCGCTGGCGGCGACGCCGCTGGGCATGCTCGGTGCGGGGGTGGCCCTGGACGCCGCGGGGTTGGTGACGGCGCTGCTGGGTACGGGGGCTCTGTACCTCGCGGTCACCCTGGCACCGCTGGTCTTCCCCGTGTGGCGGGAGCTCGACACCCGGGGCCCGGCGGAGCGGGTGGAGGCGCCGGCCCGGCGGGAGCCGGGCTCTCCGGCCGCCGCAGGAGCGGGAATCCTGACCGAATAGGTTGGTTTCACAAGGATTTGCGGCCCCTCACCATCGCGCCAGGCAGCTTGATGAGCAGCCTGATCGATCACCGAGGGGGCCGGGGCACGGCAAGGTTGGTCCTGCACCGACCGGCGCGGACGGCCCACAAAGTGGTTCGCGCCCACACCAGACCGCTCGTACTCCTGGGGATCCCATGCTCAAGCGTTACGTCATCGCCCTGTCCGTGGCCGCGTCCGCGCTGCTGCTGCCCGCCGCCGGCGCCGCTCAGGCCGCCGACGGCATCTCGGCCGAGACCACCGTGACGACGACCAGCGGGGGCGAGGGCGGCGCCACCGGCCCGGCGACGCGTCACATCCGCACGCCCGACGGCCGGCTGGTGACGGTCGGCACCACGCAGACCGGCCGGACCCGCGACACGGCCGACAGCTCCTGGGGCGGCTGATCGCACCGGCCCGCAAGGGCCGTGGCAACGGGGGGAGGGAGGATCG
>NZ_JBSGZP010001031.1:0-1762 GCF_053611065.1 Streptomyces sp. NPDC054840 | reverse complement strand
CCTTTTGCATTCCCGCACCTGGCCCCACGGGTGTACCCGTCGGTAATATGATCATCCGTGACCAGTCATCTCACCTCCTCCCAGTCAGCGGCAACCCCCCGCCGCCGTACGGTCGTTATGGCCGCTGCGGCCACAGCCGCGCTGGCCCCCCTCACTTCGTTGGGCGCCTCGGCCGCCCACGCGGCGGGCACCGCGCCCGCCTTCCTCCACGGTGTCGCGTCGGGCGACCCGCTGCCCGACGGGGTCCTGCTGTGGACCCGCGTCACCCCGAACTCCGAGGCCATACCCGGCTCCGGGCTCGGCCCGGCCACCCAGGTGGGCTGGGAAGTGGCGTCCGACAAGGCCTTCTCCCGGATCGTCGGCTCGGGCACCGTCACCGCGAGTGCCGCCACCGACCACACGGTCAAGGTGGACGTGCGCGGGCTCCGGCCGCAGACGCCGTACTGGTACCGGTTCACCGCCGGCGCCGCCGTCTCACCCGTCGGGCGCACCCTGACCACCCCGGCCCACGAGGCGACGACCGAGGGGGTCCGCTTCGGCGTGGTCTCCTGCGCCAACTGGGAGTCCGGCTACTTCTCCGCCTACCGCCATCTGGCCGCCCGCACGGACCTGCACGCGGTCCTGCACCTGGGCGACTACATCTACGAGTACCAGTCGGGGGGATATCCGGAGGCGAAGTACGTCGTACGCCCGCACGAGCCGAAGCACGAGATCGTCTCGCTCGCCGACTACCGCAGCCGCCACGGCATGTACAAGACGGACGCCGACCTGCAGGCCCTGCACCACGCGCACCCGGTCATCGCCATCTGGGACGACCACGAGTTCGCCAACGACACCTGGGCCGACGGCGCCGAGAACCACACGCCGGGCGCCGAGGGCGAGTGGGCGGCCCGCGCGGCCGCCGCCAAGCAGGCGTACTTCGAGTGGATGCCCGTACGCGCCTCCATCGCGGGCACGGTCTACCGCCGGCTGCGCTTCGGCACCCTCGCCGACCTGCACCTGCTGGACCTGCGCTCCTTCCGCTCGCAGCAGGCCAAGACCGGCAGCGGCTCGGTGGACGACCCGGAGCGCACCATCACCGGGCGCGCCCAGCTGGACTGGCTCAAGTCGGGCCTCGCCGGGTCGGAGGCGACCTGGAAGCTGGTCGGCACCTCGGTCATGATCTCGCCGGTGGCCTTCGGCTCGCTGCCCGCGCACCTGCTGGCGCCGCTGGCCAAGCTGCTCGGCCTGCCCGAGGGCGGCCTCGCGATCAATGTGGACCAATGGGACGGCTACACGGACGACCGCAAGGAGCTGCTGGGCCACCTCAAGGACCGGGGCGTCAAGAACACCGTGTTCCTGACCGGCGACATCCACATGGCGTGGGCGAACGAGGTCCCGGTGAACATGGCCACCTACCCGGGCTCGGGGACGGCGGCGACCGAGTTCGTGGTCACCTCGGTGACCTCCGACAACCTCGACGACATGCTCCACGTCCTGCCGGACACCCTCTCGCTGGTGGCCGAGTCGGCCATCAAGGCCGCCAACTGGCACGTGAAGTGGCTCGACATGGACGCGCACGGCTACGGGGTGCTGGACGTGACGGCGGAGCGTTCGCAGATGGACTACTACGTGGTGTCCGACAAGCGGCAGCCGGGTGCCACATCCGCCTGGAGCCGGTCGTACCGGACGCTGAACGGGACCCAGAAGGTGGAGCGGGTGCATCAGCCAGTGCGCTGATCGACCGTCAATTTTCCGGCCACATGGGGCGCCTGGTACATAC
>NZ_JBSGZP010001030.1:0-1764 GCF_053611065.1 Streptomyces sp. NPDC054840 | reverse complement strand
CGCGAGTACGTCCAGTACGAGCCGCGGCCCTCCGCCTTGCGATGCACCACACCGGACGCCGCAACCCGGCAAACCTTCCCGGCCACAGCACTAGGACACCCGCTCCGGGGCCAGACCGCGCGCCGTGCCGGTGCGTTCGTAGGCGTGGCCCGCCCGGAGCAGTGTGGCCTCGCCGAAGGGCCTTCCCATCAGCTGCATGCCGATCGGCAGTCCCGCCGAGTCCAGGCCGACGGGCAGGGTCAGCGCGGGAACGCCCGTGAGGTTGGCCGGGGCCGACAGCCACACGTACGCGTCGGCGACGCTTTCGACGCTGCCGTCCCCCAGGTCACGCTGGTCCGGCCGGACTCCACGGCGGCTCCGCCCGGCGGGCCGTGTCGCGCGCGAGGTCGGCCGTCACGGCGGTGAAGGCGTTCAGGTGCGGTTGGACCCGCGCGATGCGCTCCAGCGAGGAGTCCACCAGTTCCACCGGCGAGAGCCGCCGGGCGCGTACGGCCCGGGCCGCTTCGGCCACGGTCAGCTCATACGGCCGCATCGTGCCGCTCCCCTCCCGCGCGGTACACCGCGACGGGCGGTGTCTCGCCGAAGTCCAGTTCCCGCAGGAGCGATACGACCGCGTGGATGTGCTCGGCGGTGACCGCCACCTGCGCGTGGCGGTCCGGCGCCAGGGGGAGCCCCGACCGTGCGGCCCAGCGGGCGGCTTCGGGGGGTGTGAGGTTCGAGGCGGACACGTGCTGCCTTCCTTCAGGGGAACGACGGAATGATCACTACGCCTTAAAGCTAACGACTTGCGTTAGCCCCCGGTAGGACCTACGGTCACTTAAAGCGAATGAATCGCTTTTGCTGTTGGCCGGTCCTCTGCAGACGAAGGAACACGCGCATGCCCACCGCTCAGTTCACCGAGCCGGCCCCGTCCGGATCCGCTGCCCACTGGACCATCGGGGAGATCACGGTCCACCGCGTCGACGAGGTGCCCCTGCCGCCCACGACCGGAACGTGGCTGCTGCCGGCCGCCACCCCGGACACGGTGGCCGAGCACGCCTGGCTGCGGCCCGACTTCGCGGGCCCGGACGGCGTCCTGCACCTCGACAGCCACAGCTTCGCGCTGGTGGTGGACGGCCTCCGCGTCCTCGTCGACACCGGGATCGGCAACGGCAAGACGAGGGCCGACCCGGCGTGGCACCACCTCCGTACCGACTACCTCGCACGCCTCGCGGACATCGGATTCACCCCCGAGAACGTCAACCTGGTGATCCTCACCCACCTGCACACCGACCACGTCGGATGGAACACCCGGGAAGTCGGCGGGACTTGGGTGCCGACCTTCCCGAACGCCCGCTACCTGACATCGAGGGCCGAGTACGAGTTCTGGGCCGCCTACGACATGGACGAGGCGCGGCGCGGCATGTTCCGCGACTCCGTCGTGCCGGTCGAGGAGGCGGGCCTGCTCGACCTGGTCGACGTACCGGCCGAAGGGATCGACGTGGCCGGCGGGCTGCGCCTGCTGCCCACGCCAGGGCACACCCCCGGGCAGGTCGCCGTGCAGGTGAGCAGCGCGGGCGCGGCCGCCCTCGTCACCGGGGACGCCGTCCATCACCCCGTACAGCTGGCGCATCCGGAGATCGGCAGCTGCGTGGACATCGACCCCGTGCGGGCCGAGGTCACCCGGCGCGCGCTGCTCGGCCGGCTCGCCGGCACCGGCACCCTGGTCCTCGGTACACACTTTCCCGCGCCGACCGCCGGTCGCGTGGTCGTCGAAGGGGACGG
>NZ_JBSGZP010001029.1:0-1770 GCF_053611065.1 Streptomyces sp. NPDC054840 | reverse complement strand
GCAGAAGTACGGGCGGAGGATCTCCTGGGCCGACCTGCTGGTCTTCGCCGGTAACTGCGCCATGGAATCGATGGGGTTCAAGACGTTCGGCTTCGGCTTCGGCCGGGAGGACATCTGGGAGCCGGAGGAAATCTTCTGGGGGCCCGAGGACACGTGGCTCGGAGACGAGCGCTACAGCGGCGACAGGGAACTCTCCGGTCCTTTCGGTGCCGTGCAGATGGGTCTGATCTACGTCAATCCGGAGGGGCCCAACGGCAATCCGGACCCGATCGCCGCCGCCCGGGACATCCGCGAGACGTTCGCGCGCATGGCCATGAACGATGAGGAGACGGCCGCACTCATCATCGGCGGCCACACCTTCGGAAAGTGCCATGGCGCGGTCGACCCCGAGTACATCGGCCCGGAACCCGAGGCCTGCCCGATCGAGCAGCAGGGCCTCGGCTGGCGCAACAGCTACGGCAGCGGCTCGGGCGTCGACACGCTCACGAGTGGGCTGGAGGGGGCGTGGACCACGGAGCCGACGACGTGGGACAACGGGTACCTCGACAACCTGTTCCGGTACGACTGGGAGCTGACGAGGAGCCCGGCCGGTGCCCAGCAGTGGACTCCCACGGATCCCTCGGCCCAGGGCACGGTGCCCGATGCGCATGATCCGTCGAAGCGGCACGCGCCCATGATGCTGACGACGGACCTCGCCCTGAAACTGGATCCCGTCTACGGACCGATCGCCAAGGGCTTCCACGAGAACCCGGACCGGCTGGCGGATGCCTTCGCCAAGGCCTGGTACAAGCTTCTGCACCGCGACATGGGGCCCGTCTCCCGCTATCTGGGCCCGTGGATCGCCGAGCCTCAGCTCTGGCAGGACCCGGTTCCCCCGGTCGATCACGCGCTGGTCACCGACGCGGAGATCGCCGCCCTCAAGGCCACGATCCTCGCCTCAGAGCTGTCGGTCTCCCAACTGGTCACCACCGCGTGGGCTTCGGCGGCCAGCTTCCGCGGCACCGACAAGCGCGGCGGGGCCAACGGCGCGCGGCTCCGGCTCGCGCCCCAGAAGGACTGGGAGGTGAACGACGTGCCCGAGGTGACCGAAACGGTGCGGGCCCTCGACCGGATCCGGCAGGAGTTCAACGACTCCCACGACGGAGGCACGAAGGTGTCCCTCGCCGACCTGATCGTCCTGGGCGGGTGCGCGGGCGTCGAGCGGGCGGCGAAGAGCGGCGGGCACGACATCACGGTGCCCTTCGTGCCGGGGCGCACTGACGCCTCGCAGGAGCAGACCGATGTGGATTCGTTCGCCGTGCTGGAACCGCGGGCGGACGGGTTCCGCGGCTACCTCCGGGCGGGCGAGAAGCTGTCACCGGAGACTCTCCTGCTGGACCGGGCCAACCTCTTGACCCTCACCGCGCCCGAGATGACGGTCCTGATCGGTGGCATGCGGGCGCTGAACACCGGCCGCGGGCAATCGCCGCACGGAGTCTTCACCGACCGGCCGGAGACGCTGACCAACGACTTCTTCGTCAACCTGCTCGACATGGGGACGGAGTGGAAGCCGTCGGCCTCCGACGAGAACGTGTTCGAGGGCCGGGACCGGAGGACGGGCGAGGTCAGGTGGACCGCGACCGCCGTCGACCTCGTCTTCGGTTCGCATTCCCAGCTCCGGGCGGTCTCCGAGGTCTACGCGTCCGAGGACGCGGGAGGGAAGTTCGCGCGTGACTTCGTGTCCGCCTGGGACAAGGTGATGAACCTCGACCGCTTCGACCTCGCCTGAGC
>NZ_JBSGZP010001028.1:0-1776 GCF_053611065.1 Streptomyces sp. NPDC054840 | reverse complement strand
GGTCCACCTGGTCGACGTTACGTACCGACTCCTCCGGAGATCGGCGCACCCGTCCTCGTCAGGACGCATGAGAGTGAACTGACTGGTACGTGCAAAAAATTTGGAATGGCCCGGAATCGGAACACCCGGGCACCTCGGCTCGTTGTCACGGCGTGAGCACGACACCACCTGTTCTCGCCGCAGAGCTGGCGCAGGCGTGGGCCGATATTCAGCGGTACCACCCCGAGCTGCCTGACCTTGCCGCGCCCGAGTCCCTGATCGGAGAGTCCTCGTCCGCCTGCGGCGCCGAGCTCTCCTTCGAGCGACTGCTGCACGAGGCAGTCCACGGCATCGCCGCCGCCCGAGGGGTCCGTGACACCTCGCGCGCCGGCCGCTACCACAACCGCAGATTCCTCGCGATCGCCGAGGAAATGGGGCTGAACCACTCCGAGGAGCCACACGCGAGCAGCGGCTTCTCCCTCGTCACGCTCAATCCGGAGGCGAAGCGGCGCTACCGGCCCACCATCGAGCGGCTGCAGCGCGCACTGAAGGCACACACGGCCGCGACCGCCGCCGACACCAAGCGCAGCTTCCGCGGACCGGCCGCCCGGCACGGTTCCTCCGGCGGTGGCGTGCGTGTCAAGGCGGTCTGCGACTGCGGGCGCAACGTACGTGTGGTGCCCTCCGTGCTGGCCCAGGCGCCGATCGTGTGCGGTGGCTGCATGAAGCCCTTCCGGATCCCCGACGTGGCCATCGCGGCGGCCTCCTGACCGCCTTCCCGGTCGCCGCCGGGGCACCGCCCCACGGCGAACCGGGCGCCGGGCCATCGCCCCCACCGGGGCGGCCGCCGACGGCGCACGCGCGGGGGCCCGTACCGCCGTACCCCCGGCGGGCCAGGGTCATGCCCGTCCGGCTGAGCGCGCCGCAGGCGTATGGCACAATGGCTAGCTGTACTCGACAGTCGCATAGGACCCCTCTCTCCTCCGGCTGACGCGTCCATCGGGCACCCGAGTACCGCAACCCCACGTGGCATCTCATGTGCCCAACCACGTCAAGTTCAGGAGACACCACTCCAGTGGCAGTCAAGATCAAGCTCAAGCGCCTCGGCAAGATTCGCCAGCCGCACTACCGCATCGTCGTCGCCGACGCCCGCACCCGCCGGGATGGTCGCGCGATCGAGGAGATCGGTATCTACCACCCGACCTACAACCCGTCGCGCATCGAGGTCAACGCCGAGCGTGCGCAGTACTGGCTGTCCGTCGGCGCCCAGCCCACCGAGGCTGTGCTCGCCATCCTGAAGCTGACCGGTGACTGGCAGGCCCACAAGGGTCTCCCCGCCCCCGCGCCGCTCCTGCAGCCGGCGACGAAGGAGAGCAAGCGTCGCTCCTTCGACGAGTTCGCCAAGGCCCTCGAGGGCATCGGCGAGGGCAAGGGCGAGGCCATCACGCAGAAGGCGAAGAAGGCCGACAAGAAGGCGGACGAGGCTGAGGCCGCCGCCGAGTCGACCGAGGCCTGAGCATGCTCGAGGAGGCTCTTGAGCACCTCGTGAAGGGCATTGTGGACAACCCCGACGAAGTGCAGGTCGCCTCGCGCAACCTGCGCCGCGGGCAGGTGCTCGAGGTCCGGGTTCACCCCGATGACCTCGGCAAGGTGATCGGCCGCAACGGCCGCACCGCACGTGCCCTGCGTACCGTCGTGGGCGCCATCGGCGGCCGGGGGATCCGCGTCGACCTCGTCGACGTGGACCAGGTCCGCTGAGCAGTTGATTCACCGGCACGGGCCGGGGAGGGCGTTGGT
>NZ_JBSGZP010001027.1:0-1782 GCF_053611065.1 Streptomyces sp. NPDC054840 | reverse complement strand
GCCCGGACGGACCGGATGCCCGGGCGGACCGGGCAAGGTGCCGGGCGGACCGGGCAACGGGCCGGGCTTCAGTGCACCGCTACCGGGTCCGCCGCGGCCCCCGAGGCCGCGCCGTTCCTGGCGCCGAGGTGGTTGAAGGCCAGATTCAACAGGATGGCCACCACGCACCCGGTGCTGATGCCCGAGTCGAGGACGACCAGCAGGTCCTTCGGGAAGGCGTGGTAGAACTCCGGCGCGGCGATCGGGATCAGGCCGATGCCCACGGAGGCGGCGACGATCAGGGCGTTCTCGCCCTTCTCCATGGCCGCCCCGGCCAGGGTCTGGATTCCGCTGGCCGCGACCGAGCCGAAGAGGACGATGCCGGCGCCGCCGAGCACCGGCAGCGGGACCACGCCGATGACGGAGGCCGCCATCGGGCACAGGCCCAGCAGGATCAGGATCCCGCCGCCTGCGGCGACGACGAAGCGGCTGCGCACCTTGGTCATGGCGACCAGGCCGATGTTCTGGGCGAAGGCGCTGCACATGAACCCGTTGAACAGCGGGCTGATCGCGCTGCCGAGGGTGTCGGCGCGCAGGCCGCCCTCGATCGTCTTCGCGTCCGCCGGACGGCCGACGATCTTGCCCAGCGCCAGGATGTCGGCGGTGGACTCGGTCATGCAGACCAGCATGACGATGCACATCGAGATGACGGCCGCTACCTGGAACTGCGGGGCGCCGAAGTGGAAGGGGGTCGGGAAGCCGACCACCGAGGCGTTCTTGACGGCGTCGAAGCTGGTCATGCCGAGCGGGAGGGCGATGAGGGTGCCGGCGACCAGGCCGAGCAGGATGGATATCTGCTGGAGGAAGCCGCGCAGGAACTTGCGCATCAGCAGGACGATCACCAGGGTCACGGCGGCCATGCCGATGTTGCGCATGGAGCCGTAGTCGGTGGCGGTGCCGTTCCCGCCCTGGGACCAGTTGAAGGCGACGGGCAGGAGCGAGACGCCGATGAGGGTGATGACCGTACCCGTCACGACCGGCGGGAAGAAGCGGACGAGCTTGCCGAAGTAGGGGGCGGCGAAGAAGCCGACGACCCCGGCCACGATGATCGCGCCGAAGATGATGGGGAGGGCGTTCTCCCCCTCCCCCTTGCCGATCGCGATCATCGGGGTCACACCGGCGAAGGAAACGCCGTTGACGAAGGGGAGTTTGGCGCCGATCTTCCAGAAGCCGAGGGTCTGGAGGAGGGTGGCGAGGCCTGCCGTGAAGAGCGAGGCGCCCATCAGGAAGGCGGTCTCGGTGGCGGAGAGTCCGACGGCCGGGCCGACGATCATCGGCGGGGCCACGACACCCGCGTACATGGCGGCCACGTGCTGCAGACCGCTCGTGAACATTTTCAGCGGAGGCAGGGACTCATCGACCGGATGCTTCTCCTCCGGTATCCCCGGTACTGCGACTGCGTCTTTACGAAACCTGGGCGCCTGGGCCACGGCTTCCTCCGTTCGGTTGAACACGCCGGCAGGGACGTGGTGTCTTGGAGGTGGTGCGAAAGCGGTGCGAGTCGAGCCTGTATGCGGTTGTGGTGGTGCGCATGCTTGTCCCAAGGGGTGCGGAATCGAGTCGCCCGATCATCGGTTCCGCGCTGTGGTGCGGCTCAGGACCCCCGGCGCGAGCCGGACCGGATCGTGAGCTGGAGGTGCCGCGGCGAGGGCGCGATACGCGCGCCGCGGGTCGGATCGCACGAGTCACCGCCCCGGGGCGCCTTCGGATTTCCTCAGGCGCTACCCGGGAACGGCTGCCCAC
>NZ_JBSGZP010001026.1:0-1782 GCF_053611065.1 Streptomyces sp. NPDC054840 | reverse complement strand
CTGGTGAGCTGCTCCGGTCGACGGACCCCGCGCGCCGGCTGTCCCTCCCGCCGGACGGCGGGGGTGAACTGCTGGCGGCGGGCCCGGCGGTGACCCGGGCGGCCGGGGTGGCCGGGCGCTGGGCCCGGCTGCTGACGGCCGCCCAGTGCCTGGGCGCCGGCGAGGCGCTGCTGGCCAGGACGGTGGAGTACGCGAAGCGGCGCACGCAGTTCGGGACGCCGATCGGGACCTTCCAGGCGGTGAAGCACCGGCTGGCGGACACCCTGCTCGGCCTGGAGTTCGCGCGCCCGCTGGTGTGGGCGGCGGCGCTGTCGCCGGGCCCGGGCGAGGTGGCGGCGGCGAAACTGGCGGCCGGCGAGGCGTCCTACCGGGCGGCGATGACGGCGCTCCAGCTCCACGGCGCGGTGGGATACACCGAGGAGCTGGACCTGTCACTGTGGCTGCGCAAGGCCCGCCCCCTGCGCGACGCCTGGGGAACGCCGTCGGCCTGCCGGGCCGAGGTCCTGCGGTCCCTCACACCACCGCGACGTTGAGGCTCACGACGTACCGCTCCTCGACGATGCCGTCCGGGAAGAGCGGGCTCAGCAGCTCCCGCTCCGCCGCGAAGTACTCGCGGCTGCGGGCCTCGCCCAGGACCAGGAAGGCGGAGTGGCTGGCGAGGTTGGCGAGGTGGTCGTCCAGCGTGATGCGCCGGGACCACGTCACCGCCCGGGTGGTGAACGCGCCGAGCCCCTCCGGCAGGGTGCGGTAGGTCTCCCCCTTGCTCTCGAAGAAGACCCGGAGCCGCTCCTCCTGCTCGGCGATCCACGGGACGGTGGCGTCCGTGTCGTTCCACCAGAGCGCGAGCGCCCCGCCGGGGCGCAGTACCCGCCGGGCCTCGGGCACGGAGCGCACCGGGTCGGTCCAGTGCCAGGCCTGGGCGTAGGTGATCAGGTCGACGGAGCCGGTGGCGAGCGGCAGCCGGTCCCCGTCGCCGCGCACGATCGGGATTCCGGGGTGAGTGCGGCGGAATTCGGCGGCCATCCCGTCCCCGGGCTCCACGGCGACGACCTCGGCCCCGCGTTCGTGCAGGAGCGTGGTGGCGATCCCGGTTCCGGCTCCTACGTCGGCCACCCGGGCCCCGGCGAGCGGGCGAGCGGTGAGGTTCTCGACGGCGTCGAAGAGGGCCGGGGGGTAGCTGGGGCGGTGGGCCGCGTACGAAGCGGCTGCCGCGTCGAAGGAACGGGCACGTGTCGTCATGCGTCCATTCTTTTCGATCACACAATCGGTAACAAGATCGAGGTACTTGCACCATGCGAAGGACGATGACCGCGGTGACCGGGGTGACCGTGTGCGCCGCGGCGGCCGTACTGCTCACCGGCTGTGGGGGCGCGAAGCCGAAGCCGGCCGGTGACAGCGGCGGGCCGGTCCCCTCCCCGAGCGCCTCGTCCGCCCCCGCCAAGGCCGGTCGCGCGACCCACGAGGTGACCCTCGAGGTCGGCGGCACCGGCAAGACCGCGGTCATGTACAGCGGCATCGGCAGTGGGTTCGAGGAGCAGACCCTGCCGTGGTCGAAGAGCGGCACCGCGGAGCTCACCGCCGCGGAGCAGAAGGTGGGCTACCTGGTGAATGTCGTTCCGGGCACGATCACGGGCCCCGACGGCACGCTGCAGCAGGCCCCGTGCGTCATCAAGGTCGACGGGAAGAAGGTCGCGGAGAGCGACGGCGTCACGACCCGGAAGGGCTGCTCCTACATCATCAAGTAGGCGCGGAGCCCGTGGCCCGCATGCGGCGGTTCAGGCT
>NZ_JBSGZP010001025.1:0-1787 GCF_053611065.1 Streptomyces sp. NPDC054840 | reverse complement strand
GCACGGATCCCGTGCCCCGGCCTCCGTCAGCGCTTGCCGTGGCCCCGCTCGGGGGCGATCATGGCGACCAGCCCGTAGTCCAGCTCCGCGCCATCGACGAGCAGGGCCTCGATCGTGCGCGTGCTCGGGTCGATGTCGGCCTCCACGCCCTGCCCGCGGTAGCGGGGGTAGCCGGAGGCACCCGTCTCGCCGGTCGCCTCGACCGTGGCCGCCCGCAAGGCCCGGTCCGCCGCGGACTCGCCGCGCAGGTTCTCGATGTGCTCGGGCACCAGCAGGATCTCGAAGCTCTGCGGCTCTGTGCTCATGGATCGAAGCTACCGGACGAGGTGCCCCGGCGCGGGCGCGCACACGCCCCGCCTCGTAGGCTCTCCGGGACCCCCCACGCGGATGAAGAGGAACGACATGAGCGGCGACACCCCGAGCAGGATCCTTCTCGTGGCGAAGGAGACCACCCTCCGGGGCCTGCTGGAGCGCCTCCTCGTGGCCCGCGGGTTCGCCGTGGTCGACGGCGGAACCGGGGCGGACACCGTCTCCCTGCTGGGCAGCGCCGGCCCGATCGATCTGGTGATCTGCGAGCGCACCGGGCCGGGTCTGGACGAGGTGGCGCTGTTCGAGGAGATCCGCCGGCACCCCGATCACGGGCGGGTGCCGATCCTCGCGCTGCCGCCCGCGGATCCGGAGTGCTCGGTGCACGCGCTGGAGGCCGGTGTGAGCGACTGTCTCCCGAAGCCGTTCCATCCCGCGGAGTTCATGGCCCGCGTCGAGCGCCTGGCCCGGCCGGCCGCGGCCTGATTCCGCTCCTCGGCCTCCGGCAGGTCGTCCGGATCCGGCCGGTCCCGGCCGGAGAACGCGATTGGCCGGACATCGCCCTGGTCGGGCCCGCCCTGGGTTCCTACGATTCGGTCACTCGGTCTTCACCGACCGGGCTTTGTCAGGGCCATGCCCAGATTCCCCTTCCTGGGCCTGCCCCGTTCCACCCTGCACACCGGTCTGTGACGACCCGGCCCCGCTCTGGCCGGCCGCACCCCCCACCCTTCGGCGCACAGGCATGCCCGCCTGCGCGCCGCCCGGTACCGAAGCAGTGGATCGGAGAAACATGTCCGGTGGATTCCTCGTGAGCGGCGCGATCGGCGCCCTGCTCACCGCCACCCTGCCCACGCACGCCTCCCCCTCCACCATCGTGGACCCGCCGCCCGACCGCATCGTGATCGAAGTCGCCACGGTCAACGGATCCGGGTGTCCCAAGGACACCGCGGAGGTCGCCGTGTCCCAGGACAACACCGCCTTCACCGTGACCTACAGCCAGTACCTCGCCCAGGTCGGCGGCGGTGCCCCGCCCACCGCGGCGCGCAAGAACTGCCAGCTCAGCCTGATCGTGCACGTGCCCAGCGGCTTCACCTACGCGATCGCCAGCGCCGACTACCGCGGTTACGCCTCGCTGGCGCCGGGCGCGAAGGCCACCGAGAAGGCCTCGTACTACTTCCAGGGCTCGCCGGACACCGCGGCGCGCACCCACAACTTCAGCGGGCCGCAGGAGGACAACTGGCAGGCCACGGACGTGACCGACTGGGCTCAACTGGTCTGGGCGCCGTGCGGGGTGCAGCGGAACTTCAACATCAACACCGAGCTGCGCGTGACCAGAGGCACCTCGTCCCCCTCGTCGACCAGCTACATGACGATGGACTCCACCGACGGCAGCATCAACACCATCTATCACCTGGCCTGGAAGGAGTGCCCCGGCAAGTGATCCGACCCGCTCCCGGCCGCCTCCCGCTGCGCCTGCGCGC
>NZ_JBSGZP010001024.1:0-1800 GCF_053611065.1 Streptomyces sp. NPDC054840 | reverse complement strand
CCGGGAGGTCGCGCGGCTGTGCCGGGCGACGGGCGCCCTGTTCGTCCTGGACGAGATCCAGACGGGCATGGGGCGGCTCGGCGCCTGGTGGGGGGCCGACCGTGAGGGGGTGAGCCCCGACATCCTGCTGGCCGGGAAATCGCTGAGCGGCGGGGTGATCCCGGTGGCCGCGGCGATCGCCACACCTGAGGCGTTCGCGGCGTTCGACCGTGATCCCTTCATCCACACCTCGACGTTCTCGGCGGCGCCGGTCGCGATGGCCGCCGCGCTGGCAGCGGTCGAGGTGATCGGGGACGAGGGGCTGACCGGGCGGGCGGCGCAGCTGGGCACCGTGCTCCTGGACCGGCTGCGGGCGGCCGTGGCCGAGCACTGCCCGCACCTGGTGCGTGAGGTGCGGGGGGTGGGGCTGCTGATGGGCGTGGAGTTCCACGACGCGGGGACCGCCGGGGAGTTCCTGCTGGCGCTGCTGGACCGGCGGATCATCGTCAACCACTCGCTGAACGCGCACGCGGTCGTGCGGTTCACGCCGCCCGCGGTGCTGAGCGAGGTGGAGGTCGAGGAACTGTCCGAGGCGGTCGAGGGAGCCGCCCGGGAGATCGGCCGGCGTCCCGTGCCGGCCGCACACACGAGAGGGAGCAGCTGAGATGCGATCGGTGGCAGTGGAACACCGCAGTGCCGGGGTGGACGCACGGACGGCGTACGGGCTGGTGCGTGACTTCGCCCGCTATCCGGAACTGGTCACGATCGTCAGGCGGGTGGACGTCGCCGCGGCGCAGCCCGGTGGTGCGGTCGTCAGCGACTGGGAGGTCGACTTCCGCAACGGGGTGCTGGCCTGGTCCGAGGAGGACGTCTTCGACGACAGTGCGATGGCCATCTCCTTCCGGCAGACCGCCGGTGACTTCGAGACCTTCGACGGACGGTGGGCGATCACCCCGGCGGGCGGGGGCGGTGCGGGCTGCACGGTGCGTTTCGAGGCCGAGTTCGACTTCGGTCTGCCGAGCCTGTCGGGGATCATCGACCCGGTCGCCGAGCGGGTGCTGCGCGAGACCATCGAGCAGATCCTCCAAGCGCTGCTGGGCACGGAGGGCGTGTAGTGGACGCCGCGAACCGTTTCGAGTCGCGCACCACCTACCGGCTGCTGCGCGGCGAGTACCTGGCCGCTCTGGTGATCAGTGCCTGGCTGCTGGTGGCGCACTGGGACCAGGTGCGCTGGCCGGTGGCCGTGGGCCTGTTCCTGTACATCGATGTGATCGGGTACGTGCCGGGTGCGCTGGCGCACCGGCGGGCGCGTCAGGGCCGTGTCCCGCGCGTGTACTACGTGCTGTACAACACGATGCACAGCTGGCTGACCGCCGGGGCGGTGGTGGGCCTGTGGGTGTGGTGGTCGGGGTGGGAGTGGGCGCTGCTGGCCGTGCCGGTGCATCTGTGCGGGGACCGGGGGCTGCTGGGTAACTTCCTCAAGCCGTTCTCGGTGCCGTTCGAGCCGTCGCCGCACCCGGCGTTCACACAGTTCGAGGCGGCCGTGAACGCCGGCACCGGGCCCGGCCCGGACGCCGGACCCGGCCCGGCCACGATCCCGGACACGGGCACGGGCACGGGCACGGGCACGGGCACGGACGCGGTGGCGGGCACGGGCGCAGTCCCGGGCACGGACGCGATGGCGGACGCTGTCCCGGGCGCGAACGCGATGGCGGACGCGGACGCGGGCGCGAACGCGATGGCGGACGCGGACGCGGACGCGAACGCGATGGCGGACGCGGACGCGAACGCGATGGCGGACGCGGACGCGGACGCGAACGC
>NZ_JBSGZP010001023.1:0-1803 GCF_053611065.1 Streptomyces sp. NPDC054840 | reverse complement strand
GGCCCCGGCAGCGGCGTGCGGACCTGACCGGTCACTTCTTCGGCTGGCGGCCGCAGACGAGGTCGTGGTTCTGGGCGGTCGTGTTGGCGCACCAGAGGCTGGGCCGCTCCGGCGGCACGAAGACGTACTCGGACAGCTTCATGTTGACCGGCTGGCACTCCTGCTTACCCTTGAACGGCGAGTACTTGGGGCACTTCCCGTTCGGCAGCTGCTGCAGGTGGGCGCGGAGCGCGTCCAGGCCGAGGTCCTCGACGCCCGGGTTGGTGGACGGCATGAAACGGTTGGCCGACCAGGAACCGCCCATGGTGGCGAACAGGGCGGTCACGCAGATCAGGCCGGCGGCCAGCTGGGACAGCAGGCGCGGGGAGATCCGCGCGGCCCGGGCCGGGGCGACCTCGTTCAGCGTGCCGCGGATCCAGCCGAAGCCGCGCTCGTACGTGAGCATCACGCCGAGGACGGCCAGGATGATCAGGCAGTAGAAGATGATCCAGGTGGTGCGCGGGTACAGCTGGACGGCCTGATTCTGCTCCATCTGGGAGGCGAACCAGAAGCGCAGCAGCCAGGCGCCGGCGAGGACGAAGCCGGCGGTGCGGACCACGATGTTGCGCAGGCCGAGGCCCACACCGATGGCCACGCCCAGGAGCAGCAGGATCCCGAAGCCGGTCTGGCCGGCCAGCTCGCCGGACACCGGGAAGCTGTGGTAGGTCTGCTCGCCGGCGCGGTCGGACGCCCAGCCCATCACGTAGGCCGGGTCGATGTAGGTGTTGATGTAGGCGTAGCGGTCCACCGTCGAGGCGCCCAGGCGGGCCAGCTGGTACAGCAGCGGCGCGCCGATGACGGCGGCGGTGGCCAGCATGGCACCGAGGAAGGTCAGCGCGCGCTTGACGGCGACCCGGCCGCGCCGCCACGGGAACAGCAGCAGGCCGAGGACGAACGCGCCCGGCGCGGCCCACAGGTACCAGCCGGAGTACCAGAGGAACATGACGCCGAACACGATGCCGAAGCCGAGGCCGCGCAGCACCGCCGAACGCGTCGTGAGTTGGTCGGCCCGGCGGATCTCGCGGAAGGCGGCGGCCAGCAGCGGCAGCAGGACGAGCATGGAGCCGTGGCTGTAGGGGCGGATCGGGTCGAGGAAGACGATCGACGCCGGCACGGCGATGGCCATCGCCCAGAACGGACGCAGCATCAGTCGCCACGCGAGGTAGGCCATCGGTCCGACCAGTGCGCTGAGGATCAGCTGCAGGTCCTTGAGCGCGTGGCCCACGTCGGCGATGCCGTTGTGGAAGACCTTGGCCCAGAGCGCGAGCAGGGCGGGGAACAGCGGGGGGTAGACCCCCGGCATGCCCTTGTGGCGCATCATGTCGTTGGCCATGCCCATGAGGTTGCCGGGGTCGCCCTCCTGGCCGCCCAGGCCCCACGGCGTGCCGTTCAGGGCGACCGCGATGCCGCCGGCGACGATGCCGGTGGCCAGGCCCGCGAGGGCCGCGCACACCAGCCGCTGAGCGACCTGGTAGTAGCGCAGCGTGCCCCGGTAGGCGAGGAACAGCAGCACGGCGAGGACGGGTATGCCGACGAGCGCCGCGTATTGCTGGACCTTGGCGAGGCCGCTGACCTGACCGATCCGGGTGACGGGGTTGACGCTGATGTGCGTGCACAGCAGCATGAACCCGAGAGCGACGACGACACTGACCACGACCTCCCCCAGCGGGAGGAACCAGCGCTTCTCCGTCCAGCGGTCGAAGCGGCCGCCCGTCAGGGCCTTCGACTTCCCGGCGGACGGGGCGCCTTCGGCGCCGTCCGGCC
>NZ_JBSGZP010001022.1:0-1805 GCF_053611065.1 Streptomyces sp. NPDC054840 | reverse complement strand
GGGCCGGGCCAGTCCGGGCGGGAGCCACCCGTCCGGCCGCAAGCAGCGGGGGAAACGGGATACCCGCCCGGTTTGACGGGGGATGCAAACCGGGCGGGAGTTCTCAACTCGCCTTGCCGAGCTTACTGTAGGCGGCTGCCACTTGGGTGAGCCATGCGAGCTCTGCCGCGAAGTTGTTCGTATCGCGGTCGTCGAAGTCGCCCGCGTCCTTGTTGTTCTGGGGGACCGTGTCGGTCAGTTTTGCCTGCAAGGCGCGCTTGATCTGTGCAGCTTCGGTGAAGGCCTGCCGGGATTCCGCGCTCGCCTCCTTGGCCGGATCGCACCCCTCGCCGGCGGTCCGGTCGATGTACGGACGCAAGTCCCGCCACCCGTCCCGTATTTCGACGACCCGGCGGTGCAGCCGGTAGCCGAGGTCGGACACCGCGGCGCCGGGTGGCTCCAGGGCGATGTCCGGGGAGGACTCGTAGAGGTCCCGCCAGAGCGGGTAGAGCGCCCGGTACGACCGGTACGTGCGGGCCCACTCCAGCAGCCGGGTCGCGGCCGGGCCCCAGGAGGAGTTGGTCAGGCTGAGCGAGAGCATGACGATGCCCGCGGCGCTGAAGACCGAGGCGGCGACCTTCCAGACGCCGATGTCGACCCCGAACGCCGCCGTGAGGATGTTGACCGTCCTGGCCAGGCAGTAGAGGAACAGGACCACGGCGGTCACCGAGAGCAGCCGCAGGGCCTGGCGCAGTGAGGCGTTGTCCGTCATCCGCGCGTACGGACCGCACTGGAGGTAGATCGTGACGCACGGAATGGCCTGGGAGACGATGAACGCCAGGAGATAGGTGAGCAGCAGCGGCTCGCTGGTGCCGTCGAAGTCCGAGGCCGGCCGGCCGGTGCCGTCGGCGAGGAAGAACAGCGCCGCCAGCAGCAGGTCGAGGGCGATACCGGTGATCAGCCAGTAGCGGGTCTTGCGTACGGCCTCCTCGTCCGCGGCGGCCCACCGCAACAGGATGATCTGCGCGCTGACGCAGAAGGCGACCGCCGACAGGTGCATGAGGAGCACGGGGAGGTTACCGACTCCCAGGAGGGGCGCGCCCCCCATGGCCAAGGCCCCCATGGTGAAGGTGAGGCACTGGAGCAGCAGAGTGGCGATCAGCGTGCGGTACGCGCCGTCCTTCCAACTGCGCCGCGCCTGGCACAGCCGGTAGACGAGCGCAGCGTACGACGAGAGCGACGCTATGACGAAGCAAAGGGTTCTGGTGGTGTTCACGTCCTGGTTTTCTGCCGGTGCCGATGGGGCGGCGGACGGGTCAGTCGGTGGGTTCGGCCAGGGGGACCTGGAGGCCGATGCTCTCGGCGGCCACGGCGATGGCGTAGTCGAAGAACGCCGCCTCGTCCCGGACGCTGTCGTGGGTGCGGCTGAAGACCTGGAACACCAGGAGGCCGATCAGACTGCTCCACAGGACGATGCCGCGCTCGACGACGTCCGAGAACGGAGCCTCGGGCGCGCCGCCGAAGAGCTGCACGGCCTCCGGCAGGAGCAGCGGCGGACCGGGCACCGCCCGCCGGGGCGGGGTGAGTTCACCGGCCTCCAGCGCGGAGCGCACGATGCCGGCGAGGACCGCGGGGGTGCGCGAGGCCGACGGGACGGTGTCCTGCGGCGCGTGGTAGCCGGGCACGGGCGAGCCGTAGATCAGCGCGTACTCGTGGGGGTGGGCGAGTGCCCGGTCCCGTACCGCGCAGGCGACCGCCACCCAGCGGGCGGGGTGGGTCGCCGCCGCGTCACGGGCACCCGCCCAGGCCGTTTCCGCGGCCTCGCC
>NZ_JBSGZP010001021.1:0-1806 GCF_053611065.1 Streptomyces sp. NPDC054840 | reverse complement strand
GTCGCTGACCTGGGCCTTCTTTCAAGAGCGGATGACGGGAATCGAACCCGCGCTATAAGCTTGGGAAGCTCATGTTCTACCATTAAACTACATCCGCGCAGCGGGCCAGTTGCCTGGATCCCTGGCTTTGCTCACTCTACCTCATGATCGACCCCCCGTGAATTTGCCGCGGGGTCGTTGTCGTGTGTGGCGTACACGGGGACGTGTGGGTGCGGGAGTTGGGGCGTACCGTGGGATCCGGAGCGGCGGCTGGAGTGGGTGCCGATCATCCCCTAATGTGGCGATTCGTCGCAGTACGGCTCGTTGGGGAAAGGGACTCGATGGAGCACACCGTCGTCCGTTGTGCCGAAGGGCACGTTTTCAGTACCGCCTCCTTCCCGCTGCAGCACCTCGGTGCCGGCCGGATCGGGCCCGGGCGGCTGCTGCGGTGTCCGCGGTGCGCGCGGTTGCGGCACGCCGTGCCCGTGGGCGGCGCGAAGCGGTAGTCGCCCCGGTGGGCGCGCGGGTCGTCGCTCTCGATTGGGGTGGCCCGCGCGCTCTGCGTATCCTCGGGACGTGCTTCTCTCTGACAAAGACATCCGGGCCGAGATCGACAGCGGACGGGTTCGCATCGACCCGTTCGAGGAGTCGATGGTGCAGCCCTCCAGCATCGATGTACGTCTCGACCGGTTTTTCCGGGTGTTCGAGAACCACCGCTACGCCCACATCGATCCGGCGATCGAGCAGGTGGACCTGACCCGGATGGTCGAGCCGGAGGGTGACGAGGCGTTCATCCTCCACCCCGGTGAGTTCGTCCTCGCCTCGACGTACGAGGTCATCTCGCTGCCCGACGACATCGCCTCCAGGCTGGAGGGGAAGTCCAGCCTGGGGCGCCTCGGCCTGGTGACGCACTCGACCGCCGGGTTCATCGACCCCGGGTTCTCGGGGCACGTGACCCTGGAGCTGTCGAACCTCGCCACCCTGCCGATCAAGCTCTGGCCGGGCATGAAGATCGGGCAGCTGTGCCTGTTCCGGCTCAGCTCGCCCGCCGAGTTCCCGTACGGCAGCGATCGCTACGGGTCCCGGTACCAGGGGCAGCGCGGGCCGACCGCCTCGCGCTCCTTCCAGAACTTCCACCGCACCCAGGTGAGGCACGAGGCATGAGCGACGCACGCGAGAACCTGACCTACGACGGTTTCGGGCGTGCCGTCCGCGAGCTGGCGCAGACGATCGCCGACGACGGCTACGAGCCCGACATCATCCTGAGCATCGCCCGCGGCGGCGTGTTCGTCGCCGGCGGCCTGGCGTACGCGCTCGACTGCAAGAACATCCACCTGGTGAACGTGGAGTTCTACACCGGCGTCGGGACCACGCTGGAAATGCCGGTCATGCTGGCACCCGTGCCCGAGGCGATCGACTTCACCGACAAGAAGGTCCTCATCGCCGATGACGTGGCCGACACCGGCAAGACGCTGAAGCTCGTCCACGACTTCTGCCTGGGCCACGTCGCCGAGGTCCGTTCCGCCGTCGTCTACGAGAAGTCGCACTCCCTCGTGAAGTGCGAGTACGTGTGGAAGAAGACCGACGAGTGGATCAACTTCCCCTGGTCGGTCGAGCCGCCCGTCGTCAAGCGTGAGGGCCAGGTCCTCGACGCCTGAGCGGCGGCAGACCGCAGAGGGCCCGCCACGCGCAGTGCGAGGCGGGCCCTTTCGTGTGCGGGGTCCGGGCTAGATGTATTGCCCCGGGAGGTTGTGGACGGGTGATGCAGGTCTCGGCTGAGGCGTCTTGAACGGGTGAGGGCCTTCCGGGTTCGGTGTGGATTGCGAC
>NZ_JBSGZP010001020.1:0-1818 GCF_053611065.1 Streptomyces sp. NPDC054840 | reverse complement strand
ACCGAGGGCGAACCGGAGGGCCCGGCCAGGGGCTGCGCGCTCCCGCCGCGGACCGTGAGGTGGTAGGCGCCGCCGCCGATCACGAGCAGGGTGGCGAGCAGGGCCAGGGCGGCCCCGGCGGCGACCACGGGCCGCCGGTGCAGCCGCGGCCGGTGGCCGTGGCCGCGACGGCCGGATTGCGGGGCGATCAGTGCGGGTGGTGCGGGTGGTGCCGGCGGGGTCGGTGGTGCTGGCCGTGCGAGTGGGGCGAACGGTGCGGGCGGCGGGCCGAAGCCGGCGGTCCGCCGCTCGTCGGGTTCCGGCCGTGGGCCGGAGGTACGACCGGTCATGGGGGAAGTCTGGCCGAACCGTAGATATTTCTAGAATAGATTTTTGGACGAATTTCCCCCTTCCGGCTCCGGTCGCCCGGCCGGGGGCACAGGTCTAGCGTGGAGGGATGGTTCCTTGGCTTGGCGGGTGAGGAGGCCGGGCATGACGACACGCTGGCGCAGTGCCGCCGTGGCCGTGGCGGCGGCCGGACTCCTGGTGGGGCCCGTGGGTGCGGGGGCGGGCGCGGTGTACGCAGCGGGCGCGGTGGCGCCTGCGGCGCCGGCCGCGACGGTCCCGGCCCCGACCCCGACACCCGCCCCGGACGAGTTCGCCCAGCTGACCCCCGCCGTCACCCGCCAGTTGGACACCGCGATCAAGAAGGTCCTTGCGGAGGCGAAGATCCCCGGCGTGATCGTGTCCGTGTCGGCCCCCGGCAAGGGCGACTACGTACGCTCCTTCGGCGTCGCCGACAAGGCCACGGGCACGCCGATGACCCCGAACCTGAACATGCGGATCGGCAGCGTGACGAAGACGTTCACCGTGACCGCCCTGCTGGAGCTGGTGGACAGGGGCAAGGTCGGTCTGGACGACCCGATCGGCAAGTACGTCGACGGGGTGCCGAACGGCGACCGGATCACCCTGCGCGAGCTTGCCGGGATGCGGAGCGGTCTGTTCAACTACTCGGCGGACGAGGACTTCTTCAAGGCGCTGACGAGCGACCCCGACCGGCCCTTCACCCCGCAGGAGCTGCTCGGCTACTCCTTCAAGCACCCGGTGCTCTTCGAGCCGAACGCGAAGTTCTTCTACTGCAACACCAACCTCATCCTGCTCGGGCTGGTGGTGGAGAAGGTCAGCGGCGTCCCCCTCCGCACCTTCATCGACCAGGAGGTCGTCGGACCGGCCGGGCTGAAGCACACGGTGTTCCCCACGGGCGCTGAGTTCCCCGGTCCGCGCGCCCAGGGCTACACGAACCAGACCGCCTCCGGGAAGGTCGAGGACTCCACCGCCTGGAACCCCTCGTGGGCCTGGGCGGCCGGCGCGATGATCTCCGACCTCTCCGATCTGCGCAGCTGGGCGAAGACCCTGGCGACCGGGACCCTGCTGACCCCCGCCACCCAGGCCCAGCGCCTCGACGTGGTCGACGCGCTCCCGGGCACGGGATACGGCCTCGGCATCTTCAACGTCCAGGGCTGGATCGGGCACAACGGCTCACTGCCGGGCTACGGGTCGCTGGTCCTCTACCTGCCGGAGGCGAAGGCCACGCTGGTCGTGCTGCTCAACACGGACATCGGGTACCAGGGGCAGGAGCCCAGCACCCTCTTCGGCGAGGCGATCACCAAGATCGTGACCCCCGGCCGGGTCTACACGCTCCCCGCCCAGCCGGCCTCGTGAGCGGGCCCTCCCAGCAACGCCTGTGAGCGGCGGGCCCCGGGCCTTCGGTGCCGGGGCCCGCCGTGCTAGCGTGCGCGGCCCGTCCTTCGCCACGGCCGCCTCCGGGCGGAGCGGAGG
>NZ_JBSGZP010001019.1:0-1825 GCF_053611065.1 Streptomyces sp. NPDC054840 | reverse complement strand
ATTCAGGAGATTTAAAATGGCACTTGGCACCGTGAAGTGGTTCAACTCGGAAAAGGGCTTCGGCTTCATCGAGCAGGACGGTGGCGGCCCGGACGTCTTCGCCCACTACTCGAACATCGCCACCCAGGGCTTCCGTGAGCTCCAGGAGGGCCAGCGCGTGTCCTTCGACGTCACCCAGGGCCAGAAGGGCCCCCAGGCGGAGAACATCATCCCCGCCTAAGTTCTTCAGCATGCCGGGGTCCGCACCGCCAGGTGCGGGCCCCGGCTTGTCTGCTGTTTCGACCTTTGTTTTACCTGCCGGTTTCAGGAGGGCTTTCTCGCATGACCAGCTCCAGCTCCGCACGACCCAGCCGCCGCCCCACCCGGGGCCGAGGCGCGGCCCAGGGGCGTCCGAAGTCTGGCGCGGGACGGCAGAAGTCCGCGCCCGTTGCCCGGCCCCAGGAATTCACCATGCCCGAGCCGATCGCCCCGGCGCTGCCGCCGGTCGAGTCGTTCGGCGACATGGACATGCCCGAGGCGCTGCTGAAGACCCTCGCCGCCCAGGGCGTCACCGAGCCGTTCCCGATCCAGGCCGCGACGCTGCCGAACTCCCTCGCCGGCCGTGACCTGCTCGGCCGCGGCCGTACCGGCTCCGGCAAGACGCTGGCCTTCGGCCTGGCCCTGCTGGCCCGTACCGCCGGCCGCCGTGCGCAGCCGAAGGCACCGCTCGCGCTGGTCCTCGTACCGACCCGTGAGCTCGCGCAGCAGGTCACCGACGCCCTGGCCCCGTACGCCACGGCCGTCAACCTGCGCATCGCGACCGTCGTCGGCGGCATGTCGATCAACCGGCAGTCGGGCGCCCTGCGCCGCGGCGCCGAGGTGCTCGTCGCCACCCCTGGCCGACTGAAGGACCTCATCGACCGTGGTGACGCCGACCTCTCGCAGGTCTCGATCACCGTCCTCGACGAGGCCGATCAGATGACCGACATGGGCTTCATGCCTCAGGTCACGGCGCTGCTCAAGCAGGTCGAGGCCGGCGGCCAGCGGATGCTGTTCTCGGCGACGCTGGACAAGAACATCGACAAGCTCGTCAAGATGTTCCTGACCGACCCGGTCGGCCACTCCGTCGACCCGTCGGCCGGCGCGGTCACCACCATGGAGCACCACGTCCTGTACGTCATGGACGAGACCGACAAGAAGGCCGTGGCGACGCGTATAGCCGCTCGCGACGGCCGGGTGATCATGTTCGTCGACACCAAGCGCGGGGTCGACCGCATGGTCAAGAAGCTCCTCGCCGACGGCGTACGCGCCTCCGGCCTGCACGGCGGCCGCTCCCAGCCGCAGCGCAACCGCACCCTCGACTGGTTCAAGACGGGCGAGGTCACCGCGCTGGTCGCCACCAACGTCGCGGCGCGCGGCATCCACATCGACGACCTCGACCTCGTCGTCAACGTGGACCCGCCCAGCGACCACAAGGACTACCTGCACCGCGGCGGCCGTACCGCCCGTGCCGGTGAGTCCGGCAGCGTGGTCACCCTGGTGCTCCCCGACCAGAAGCGGGACATGACCCGTCTGATGTCGGACGCCGGGATCTCCCCGCGCACCGCGCAGATCAAGTCCTCCGACGAGGAACTGGCCCGGCTGACCGGCGCCAAGGAGCCCTCGGGCATCCCGGTGGTGCTGGAGGTCCCGCAGCCGACCGCGCCGAAGCAGCGCTCCGGCTCCGGTACGGGCTCCGGCGCGCGCCGCCGCTCGGGCGGTGGGCCGCGCACCGGTGCCGCCACGGGTGGTGCTCCGGCGGCCGGCGGTCGCGGCCGTCGCTCCGGTGGCGGTACCTCCTCCGGGC
>NZ_JBSGZP010001018.1:0-1830 GCF_053611065.1 Streptomyces sp. NPDC054840 | reverse complement strand
CCCTCCTGCTGTGCTCCGGGGGCCTGGCGGAGCCCATGCGCGAGGAGGCCGCCCTCCCGGCGGAGCTCGCCGCGCGCTGGGCCGGCCAGGAGCCGCCGGGTCTCGCGGCCTTCCTCGCGGACACGCAGCTCCGCCTCAAGGGGTACGCCGACGACCGCACGTCTGCCGCCGTCTGGGAGGCGTGACCGGCGCGCCCGTGGCTGGATGGGAGGTGCGCGCCCTGAACGTGCGGGTGCGGGTGAAGACGGACCACAGGTTCCTGGACCGGATGCTGAAGAAGCACGCCGACGCCCTGGAAGGGGTGGTCAAGGCCTACACGCGCAACGTGGAGAAGCACACGCCGATCCGCCCCGAGTACGTGGCCCCGGTCCTCGACGAACTGGCCGACGAGGACGCCGTGTTCACCGCGACACCGGCATGTGCAATGTGTGGGCGGCGCGCTATCTTTCCCCGAACGGCAAACGGCGCATCATCGGCTCCTTCAGCCACGGCTCGATGGCGAACTCCCTTCCGCAGGCCATCGGGGCACAGTTCGTCGACCGGAACCGTCAAGTGGTGTCGATGTCGGGCGACGGTGGTTTCTCGATGCTGATGGGAGATTTCCTCACCCTGCTGCAGTACGACCTGCCCGTCAAAGTGGTCCTCTTCAACAACTCATCGCTCGGCATGGTCGAGTGGGAGATGCCGGTTTCCGGCCTGCCCTCCCACGGGACGACGAACACGACCCGACTTCGCCGCCATCGCGCGGGCGGCGGGCGCGTACGGGGGTCCGCGTGGAGAGGCCCAAGCAGCTCACAGGGGCTTTGAAGGACGCTTTCCGGCACCGGGGGCCCGCCTTGGTGGACGTGGTGACGGGCCCGGACGCCCTGTCGATTCCTCCGAAGATCCGCGCCGAGAGGGTGACCGGATTCGCACTGTCCGCCAGCAGGATCGTGTTGGACGGCGGGGTGGGTCGCATGATCCAGATGGCTCGATCCAACCTCCGCAACGTGCCGCGCCCGTAAGCCCGCAGGAGTGCGGAACCGCCCGGGGGGCATGCATCCCGTAGACCAGTTCGAGAGCAAGGACACGGGAGGGGCATCGCCGTGCCGGTGGGGGCGAAGACCGGAAAGCTGTGGGGGAGAGGGAGGCCGGTGCCGCGTGCACCGTCCGCCGACGAGGACGGGGAAGCGGTGGACGTGCTGCGGATCACCCGGAGCGTACGCCGGGCCGATCTGAAGGCGGTGGCCGAGGTCCGCCGGGCCCTGCGGGAGCTGATGCGCCACCGGTGCCGGACCGATGCCACCGAGGTGGCCGAGCTGCTGATCACCGAGCTCGTCACCAACGCGCTCGTGCACACCGACCGGGGCGCGGAGGTGCACGCGAGTCTCGCCGCCGACCGGTTACGGGTGGAGGTCCGGGACTACGCCGCACGCCGGCCCCGGCCGTACGTACCGACCGCCGACGACGGTACGCACGGCCGGGGACTCGTGCTGGTGGAGACGCTCGCCGACGACTGGGGCGTGGACGCGCTCGCCCTGGGCGGCGGCAAGGTGGTGTGGTTCGAACTCGACGGACGGTACGACGCGCCGTACGACGCAGGGCCCGCCTGAGCAGGCGGGCCCCACGGGGGTTTTCCGTCATACGGGGACCGGGTCAGCCGAACTGCTGCTCCAGGTCCTTCAGTTTGCGCTCCAGCGAGTCCAGCCGGGGGATGGTCTGGGTGTCGTCCTCGGCGGTGAGGTCCACCGTCCGGGCGCCGGTCACATCAGTGGATTCGGTTCGGTTGACGGCCTGCAGGGAGGGCCGGCGTCGCAGGGGCAGTTGTCCTGATTCCGGTATGGCCGGCTC
>NZ_JBSGZP010001017.1:0-1846 GCF_053611065.1 Streptomyces sp. NPDC054840 | reverse complement strand
GCCCGAGACTCAGAGCTCCTCGTGCGCCACCGCACGACGCGCGTCCGCGTCCAGCACGCCCCAGCTGATCAGCTGCTCGGTCAGGACCGAGGGGGACTGGTCGTAGATGACGGCCAGGGTGCGCAGGTCGTCCTGGCGGATCGACAGCACCTTGCCGTTGTAGTCGCCACGCTGGCTCTGGATCGTCGCCGCGTAACGCTGCAGCGGGCCGGCCTTCTCGGCCGGGACGCCCGCCAGGCGCTCCAGGTCGAGACGCAGCTTCGGCGGCGGCTCGGCGGCCCCGCCGGGAGTCGTACCCGGCAGCAGCTCCTGCACGGGAACCCCGTAGAAGTCCGCCAGCTCGGCAAGACGCTGGACGGTCACGGCGCGGTCTCCGCGCTCGTAAGAACCGACCACCACGGCCTTCCACCGACCCTGGGACTTCTCCTCGACACCGTGGAGGGAAAGGCCCTGCTGGGTGCGGATGGCGCGGAGCTTGGCCCCGAGCTGTTTGGCGTATTCGCTGGACATAACGCTCCCGGACGCTGTGACGCTGTGACTGGTGGACACTGCGACTACGTAACTACGTGCGGCTCCGCCGCGCGGCTGGTAACTCACTGTGAGGTTACGCAGCGTTACTTGGATGCGTCAAGCCGAATGGTCTTCGTCGCTCCCCTGGGAGTTCGTCCCAGCAGCCCCCTGAGAGCCATTTCCCACCGGCCCGGTCCGAGTCACCGGCCTCTCCCTGGTACCGTGTGAGGCGTACATCAGACGTCCTTTAAGGTCCGTCCCGTGAGGCGGAGAAGGAGGTCCTTTTCATGGACACCCAGCAGAACACCGATTCCATGCGCCCCGTTCTCGAAGCGCAGGACATCGCGCGGGTCCTGACCCGCATCGCCCACGAGATCGTCGAACGCGCCAAGGGCGCCGACGACGTGGTGCTCCTCGGCATTCCCACCCGCGGTGTCCACCTCGCCCGCCGGCTGGCCGCCAAGCTCGAAGAGATCACCGGTACGAAGATCCCGGTCGGCTCCCTCGACATCACCATGTACCGCGACGACCTGCGGATGAAGCCCGCCCGCGCGATCGGTCGCACCGAGATCCCCGGCGACGACCTCGACGGCCGCCTGGTCGTCCTCGTCGACGACGTGCTCTTCTCCGGCCGCACCATCCGCGCCGCCCTCGACGCCCTCGGCGACCTCGGCCGCCCCCGCGCCGTCCAGCTCGCGGTCCTCGTCGACCGAGGCCACCGCGAACTGCCGATCCGTGCCGATTACGTCGGCAAGAACCTCCCCACGTCGCTGCGGGAGACCGTCAAGGTCCAGCTCCAGGAGGAGGACGGCCGTGACGCCGTGCTGCTCGGCCAGCGGACCGCCCAGGCAGCAGGTCAGTAGACCGTCCGAGTGACGGGCCCCGACCGGGCCCGCGCCGAGGCCTGCCCTGCCCGCTCGCACCCGCCCGTCAGTCCGCCTGCCCTCCCGACCTACGGAGCCATCCAGATGAAGCGCCACCTCATCTCGGCCGCCGACCTCACGCGCGACGACGCCGTCCTGATCCTCGACACCGCCGAGGAGATGGCCCGTGTCGCGGACCGGCCGATCAAGAAGCTGCCCACCCTGCGCGGCCTCACCGTCGTCAACCTCTTCTTCGAGGACTCGACCCGCACCCGGATCTCCTTCGAGGCGGCTGCCAAGCGGCTCTCGGCCGACGTCATCAACTTCTCCGCGAAGGGTTCGTCCGTTTCCAAGGGCGAATCCCTGAAGGACACCGCGCTGACCCTGGAGGCCATGGGCGCCGACGCGGTCGTCATCCGCCACCACGCCTCCGGCGCCCCCTACCGGCTCGCGACCTCCGGCTGGATCGACTC
>NZ_JBSGZP010001016.1:0-1852 GCF_053611065.1 Streptomyces sp. NPDC054840 | reverse complement strand
GTCCACGATGGCGCCGTTGTGTGGGGGTAGCGCCTGAGCGATCTGGAACGACGGGGGAATCGCGTCAGGCACTGCGGGGGGTGGCGGTGGTGATATCGGGTTCGAAGAGCTGGTGGTCCCGCTGATCGAGATTGACGAAGACCATTCCGTAGCGCACCTCGCAGCGGACGGGCTGCGGCGCGCCCCTCGGGCGGCGCAGGCACCGGTAGGCACGTACGTCCTCGTCCTCCTCGCGCACGACGACGATCGGTTGGCCGAACAGGGTGACCATCAACGAGTCGCCCGGGTGGGGGATGGCCGTGGCGAGATCGATGAACTGCCAGCCCGACCGGTAGGCGGAGGCCATCTCGCGGCGGAAGCCGCGATCGTCGGGGGTCATGCGGACACCGTCACAGGCGCGTCGGTCCAACCCGTATCGCCGTTTCCGCCCAGCCGGTGGCTGGTCCAGCCGGTGTCCGCGTACTTACCCGCGGGCGCCGTGGTCCAGCCCGTGTCGTCCGTGCTCGTCAGGCTCGTGCCCTGACCGTCCCTAGCGCTCCCCGCGTCACTTTCGACGGCGCTGACTGCCCCAAAAACCGCAACGGCGGAGAAAACTATGGCAAGCACCGAGCGAAGCATTCTCTTGTACATGGTCGGCTTCGTCCTCACTTGATGGAATCCTCTCCCCCGCGTGACAGACGATGGCTCATTCAGGCACGTCAATGCCACAGGGACGATGCATCATGTTCTTGCATGTTCAGGACCCTGGGGGGTGGAGATTTGACGCGAAACGAGACAAAGGCGACACATCCCCACCCTGTGACGTCCATGTGTGCCGAAGGGACACGTCTCTACGCGACCGCACTGAGCACCGGCCGGATCGCCCGGGGCGAGATCCAGAACGCCCCCTGCCTGCTTGAATTCGCTCTTCTGCAGCCCGACCCGGATGACGCGAACCAACTGCGTCCGGTTCCGCCGGCCGTGGCTTTGGCTCAACGGCTCCATCCGATTGAACGCGAGATCCAGGACCGCCGGCGCAGCGCTGTAGATCTCACCGACACTTTCGAGCCTTTCCTGGCCATCAGCGCACAGAGCCCGGCCAACACCCACGCCATCACGGTGCTGGAGGGTTTCGAACAGATCAACGCCGCCCTGAACCTCGCGACGGCCGAATGTCATACCGAGGTGCTGACGGTCCAGCCGGGCGGCGCCAGGCCCTCCCTGGCCCTCACCCAGGCCCTGGAACGCGACCAGCCGCTGATCGACCGCGGGGTCAGCATACGGACCCTGTACCAGCACACCGCGCGGCACAGCCAGGGCACGCTCGCCTACGTGGAGCGGATCTCGACCGGCAAGGTGGAGATCCGCACCCTCGAAGAACTGATCGAACGCCTGATCATCTTCGACCGCACGGTCGCCTTCATCCCGGTGAGCGACGACCGCCGGGTCGCCCTGGAGCTGCGCCACCCCGGCCTGGTCGACTACCTCATCAAGGTTTTCGAGCAGCTGTGGCACCGGGCCGTGCCCCTCCAGGAGGAAGTGACCTACCGCAGCACCCCCGGCGGAATCTCCGGCGTCCAGCGGACCATCGCCCAGCTCCTGATCGAGGGCCACGTCGACGAGGCCATCGCGCGCCGCCTCGGCATGAACGTGCGCACCTGCCGAGCACACATCGCCAAGCTCGCCACCACCCTCGGCAGCGGCAGCCGCGCGCAGCTCGGCTACCTCATCGCCCAGGCCGGCATCCTGGGCGGGCCCTGCGGCCCGGAGCAGGACGCCGACGGGCATCCGGACGACGAGGACCACGACCGGGAGCGGGAAGGCCTCTGAGGGCTCGCAGGCCCTGACAAGCCCGCAGGCCCCGCCCCTGGGA
>NZ_JBSGZP010001015.1:0-1857 GCF_053611065.1 Streptomyces sp. NPDC054840 | reverse complement strand
CCCGCCGTCCCGGCCGGTGCGGAGTCGCCACCGGGGGGCGCGGCGGGGGCGCGGTCCGCCGAGCCGTCCGGGGCGGCGTACGCCGGGGTGCCGGCTGCCGCCAGGAGGCCGAGGACGGCGGCCGCGGCGCCGTACCCCGCCCGTCGACGACGTGCGGAACTGGTGGTGATGCGCATGGACGTGCTCTTCCTTTGCCCTCGGCCCCCGGATCACGCTGGTCGGTCCAGGCTAGGTCATCCGTTCGGAGCACCTCCTGGACCAAATGGCCCGTTTTGTGTGGTTCAGTGCACACGGGCTCCTCCACGGGAGGCCGAGAACCTCGGAGTGCCAACGGCTGTGGCCTTCTCCGTGGTGCCGCGTCGCCTGTGAGCAGTGTCACGGCCCGCCGACGGCGCGGGGCCGTGGGGGCCGGCGGGGATCCGCTCCCTGCCGCGCCGCCGCCGCGGGCCCCGGCGGCGGCGGTGGTGGTCACCCGGTCTACGGTGCCGTCGCGGCTCCCCAGTGCTTCCCGATCAGCGCGTACGAGGCGATGCGGTCGGCGAGGTCGTAGACGGGCGTGGTCAGCATCAGCTCGTCCGCCCCGGTCTCGGCGGCCAGGTGTGCGAGCCGTTTCACGACGGTCTCCGGCGTGCCGACGGCCTGCTGGGCACGGAAGCCGGCCAGGGCGTGCCGTTCCTGTTCCGTGAAGGGGTGGGTGGCCGCCTCCGCGGGGGTCGGGAAGGGGATCTGGCTCTCCCCCTTCAGGAGGCCGGCCTTCACGACGTTCATCGGCCCCGCCCGCCGTACGGCTTCCTCCTCCGTCTCCGCGCACACCGCCTCCACACACAGCAGTACGCGGGGCCGCTCGCACCAGCGGGACGGCGAGAAGGCCGACCGGTATCGCTCCAGAACCGCACGGGTGTTGTCCGGCCGGATGTGGTGGGCGACCGCGACCGGCAGGCCGAGTTCCGCGGCGAGCGCGGCCCCCGCCGGGCTGGAGGCCAGCAGCCAGGGCTCCGGGAGCGGGCCCAGTGCCACCTCGTCCACCAGGAACGACAGGATCGCGGCCACGTCGTCCCGGTACTCGGCATCCGTGACCGGGCCGGCGCCGCGGCGCAGCGCCCGCGCGGTGGCGTCGTCGAACGTGCCGGGACCGCGGCCGATGCCCAGGTCGATGCGGTCCTCGTGCAGGGCGGCCAGCGTGCCGAACTGTTCCGCCAGTGTGATGGGGGCGTGGTTGGGGGCCAGCACTCCCCCCGAACCGAGCCGGATGGCGGAGGTCGACGCGGCCGCGTGCGCCGTCAGGACGACCGGGGGGAACGCGCCGATCGCCGGAGAGTGGTGATGCTCCGCGTACCAGATGCGGTGGTAGCCGAGGTTCTCCAGTCCTTGGGCGAAGGCCGTGGTGTCCCGCAGGGTGTCCGCGGCTCGGGTGCCCGTTTGCACCATCGCGACTTCCAGCGCTGAAAGAGGTATGTCGAGCATGGCGTCAGCATAGGGATCGCGGGTGGCGGCGCGGGCGAGCGTGATCGTTTTCGCGCCACACCGCCACACCGCCGTATCCCCGCGCCGCCACACCGCCACACCGCCGTATCCCCGCGCCGCCACACCGCCACACCGCCGCACCGCCATGTCACCATGTGCCTGCGACTCAGTGCCCCTTGAGCAGGGCGCAGACGAAGTTCTCCTGCACGGTGCGCAGTCGGGCCAGCAGCGCCGGCTTGTTGCTCTTGCTGGTCTGGGTGTTGATCGAGAAGGTCAGCGACCGCGTGCCGTCCGGGGTGGTGGCGGCGAGCTGGGTGTACCCCGGGAAGTTTCCGGTGTGGCCGTACAGGAGTCACTGTACGTGGTCCGGCCGGCCCGTGCCGGGCCGGCCGG
>NZ_JBSGZP010001014.1:0-1866 GCF_053611065.1 Streptomyces sp. NPDC054840 | reverse complement strand
ATGGGAACCGGGGCGGCCCGCGACATCGCGGATGCCCTGCCGGACCAGCCGGGCGCCGCCGATCTCCAAGAGGACGGCGACGGCGAACAGGGCGGGGGAGGAGCGACAGTCATATGGCCGGACCTCAACGGCGGCCCGCGCGGGTGATATCGGTGAGCACGCCCCCGTGACGGCGGGGAGGGCGGGCAACCGGCCAACCACCGCTTCCGCACCTGCTCCGACGGCCCGCACCGTCGATCCGGAGCCCCTGCGGCACGGTGTGTGTGTCGGTGAGCCCGATGCCGATGCCGTACTCACCTGACCGTGAGGAACTCCGCGATACGAAGTCCCCAGCCTCGCACGTCTGCGCGGTTGCGGGCGATATGGAGTTCGGCCTGCGGCAGGCAGTCGGTCAGAGTGGCCGCCGTCGACACGGGGTGGCCGGGGTCGTCCCCCCACGTCAGGATCAGTACCGGGCACCGCAGCGCGGCGAGCGTGGTGGGCGGGGGAAGATCGGATCGGGCGAGGCCGCGCAGAACGGAAGGCAAGATCAGCTCGGGCGGCGTAGGAGGGAATTCCGGGACGTCGGCGACGGCAGCGTGGCGGTGCGCATCGCCCCGGGCGGCGAGCCAGCCTCCGGCTCCTTGCCGCTCGATGGTGTCGGCGGCGACCCGATTGGCGCGGGCATACCTCCCCCGGGTCGCCCAGGCGGTCGGCGGGAGCAGCAGCACCAGCCGGGAGAAGCGTTCCGGCTCCCGGACTGCGGCATGGAGGCAGGTGGCGCAGCCCATCGACGAGCCGATGGCGTCCACGGGCTCCGGGACCGTCAGATGGTCGAGCAAGCTCAGCAGGTCGTCGGCGAGAGAGACGTACGTGTAGTCCGCCTCGACGGGCCGCCCGGTGGACCGGCCGTGCCCGCGTGCGTCGTAGCGGACCAGGCGCCGGCCTGTGCGAAGGACCGGTCCCCAGTCGAACAGATCCATCCGGCGGTCGACGTCCTGGCTGGTGAACCCGCCGTGCGCGTACACCGCCAAGGGTCCCGAGCCCGTGTCGTCGTACACGAGCTCGGCCCCGCGGTGCCGGAACCGGCCCTCTGTGACCCGTCCCGTCTGCGGCGTTCCCATACTGCGCCTCTTTCCACCCTCATCGCCCCCCAATCTCTGGATTGCCTGCGACCAGACCCCTCGGCCGAAGCGGGGTCTTCTCGTCGGCGCCGGGCCGGGACGCCGAGGAGGTCAACCTCACCGGTCGGGCCTCGCCTCGGGGAGTCGCGGGGCGAGCGCCGGCCCTGAGGCAGGGGCGGCCTTGCCCCAGAAGGGACGGGCTTGCGGACGGACCCGCTTCGGGGACCCGCTTAGGGGACCCGCGCACGGGTCCCCTCCGCTGCTGTGCAGCGCGCGGAGGGTGAGTCCCGGATGCCGTGATGACGGGCCCGCCGCACCCTGGATGCATGGCGGACCAGACCGAGATCGTGATTCACCCCGTGTCGCCGCAGGGCGGGCGCAAGGTCACCGTGCACGCGCTGGGCGTGGACGCGGACCTCGGCCGGGCGTTCACACCCGCAGACGTGTCGGAGCTCTTGCGGCGGGCCGGCCTGGAGGGTGTGGAGCTGTCCGAGGACGGGCCCATCCGGTGGGAGGGGGGCGGCCCCGAGGTGTGGAGCGGCGACATCTGACGCAGCCGAGCACCTGACGTCCCGCCGTGGGACCCGCACAGCCCCCTCGTGCCGATGGCGGGCCGCCGAAGCGTGGTGGAGCGAGCCACGACGGAACTGTGGCCGGCTGCAGCCCGCGCCGATGTGGCGGGCGCGGGTCAGGCCCGATGCCCACCCGCCGAGGGCAGTACCGCCGGGCCGCCCCAACCCGTATCGGCGCCGGGTCCCTCGGC
>NZ_JBSGZP010001013.1:0-1876 GCF_053611065.1 Streptomyces sp. NPDC054840 | reverse complement strand
GAACGCCGTGCGCGCCGCGTTCAAGGCCCGGCAGATCCCCGGCATCCAGTAACATCCGGCCGCTTCCCCGGACTCGGTGCACACCGCGTCCGGGGAAGCGCAATGTTCCATTTTTGGTCGCTGAGCGAACATCGCACCCCTCTCTTCGGACAACAGCTGGTCAAATCCTTGTTGCATACCTGTCAATACACCGCTCCTTCCTGGCAATCTCAACCGCCTGGCCCCCCACGGCAATTGAAGGAGCACGAGTGACCCTCCCCACGTCCTCATCCCGCACCCCCCGCAGCCGCACCCGAGCGCTGCGCGCCGCCGCAGTCGTCGCCTCGGCGGCGATGGTCGCGATCTCCGTCCAGAGCGGATCCGCCAACGCCTCGGCCGAGCGCGAGGCGGGAGCCACCGCGCTCGCCCTGACCGCCGACGCGCGCGTCCAGGCGATCACCGCGGCGCAGAACACGGCGGCCGACACCGCGCGGGCCATCGGCCTGGCCGACGAGGAGCGCCTCGTGGCCCGCGATGTGATCAAGGACGCCGACGGCACGGTGCACACCCGCTACGAGCGCACCTACTCCGGGCTGCCGGTCCTCGGCGGCGATCTGGTGGTCCACCAGAAGAAGGACGGCAGCCGAAAGACCACCAAGGGCGTCGAGGCCCGAATAGCCCCGGCCGCCGCCCGCGCCTCCCTCAAGGCCGCGCCCGCCGGTGCCCGCCAGGTCGTCTGGGCCGCGAGCGGAAGCCCGGTCTTCGCCTACGAGACCGTCGTCAACGGCACCCAGCACGACGGCACCCCCAGCGAGCGCCACGTCATCACGGACGCCGCCACCGGCGCCGAGCTGTACTCCTACGAGGCCATCGACACCGGCACCGGCACGAGCCAGTACTCCGGCTCGGTCACGCTGGACACCACGCAGAGCGGGGCGTCCTACAGCCTGACCGACGGTGTCCGCGGCGGCCACAAGACCTATGACCTGAACGGCGGCACCACCGGCACCGGCAGCCTGTTCACCGACGCCGACGACAAGTGGGGCGACGGACTGCCGTCGAACCGCCAGACGGCCGCAGCCGACGCCCACTACGGCGCCGCGATGACCTGGGACTTCTACAAGTCCGAATTCGGCCGCAACGGCATCGCCGGGGACGGCAAGGCCGCCTACTCCCGCGTCCACTACGGCAACGCCTACGTCAACGCCTTCTGGTCCGACGCCTGCTTCTGCTACCTACGGCGACGGCGCCGCCAACCAGAAGCCGCTCACGTCGCTGGACGTCGCCGGCCACGAGATGAGCCACGGCCTGACCGCCGCCACGGCCAAGCTGAACTACAGCCGTGAGTCGGGCGGCCTCAACGAGGCCACCAGCGACATCTTCGGCACCTCGGTGGAGTTCTTCGCCAACAACTCGGCCGACATCGGCGACTACCTCATCGGCGAGAAGATCGACATCCGCGGCAACGGCACGCCGCTGCGCTACATGGACAAGCCCAGCAAGGACGGCGCCTCGGCCGACTACTGGTCCAAGACCGTGGGCCGGCTCGACGTGCACAATTCCTCGGGGGTGGCCAACCACTTCTTCTACCTGCTCTCCGAGGGCAGCGGCGCCAAGACGGTCAACGGGGTGTCGTACAACTCGTCCACCTACGACGGCTCGACGGTGACCGGGATCGGCCGGACCAAGGCCTACAAGATCTGGTACAAGGCGCTCTCGACCTACATGACGTCGACCACCAACTACGCGGGAGCGCGCACCGCGACCCTGCAGGCGACGGCCGACCTGTACGGATCGACCAGCGTGGAGTACCAGCAGGTGGCGGCCGCCTGGAAGGCCGTCAACGTCAACGGCTGAGCCGGCTCCTGAGCGGTACCTCGCCCCGGCGGGCCTACGG
>NZ_JBSGZP010001012.1:0-1883 GCF_053611065.1 Streptomyces sp. NPDC054840 | reverse complement strand
GCACCTGCCCCGACGCCGGGTCACGCCGGGCCCGGCCCGCCCAACTCGGCTACAGCGCCCGGGTGTGCGCCCAGGCCCCCGCGCGGGGGGTCGTCGACATCCGCACCCCCGGCACGCGCATGTCCTTCGCGGGACATCCGCTGGTCGGGGTCGCGTGGTTGCTGGACGTGGAGGAGCTCCAGCCGCCCGCCGGATCCGTATGGTCCCGTGACGACGGGGAGTTCACCTGGATCACGGCCCGGCCCGAGTGGGTCGAGGGCAAGCGCACCGAGCAGTACGGATCCGTCGCCGAGGTCGAGGCACTGCCGGCCCCGCCGCCCGGCGAGGGCTGGTTGTACGCCTGGGCCTGGGAGGACGAGGCCGCGGGCCGCGTGCGCGCCCGGGGCTTTCCGCGCCGCCCCGACGGGATCATCGCCGAGGACGAGGCCACCGGCTCGGCGGCGATCCTGCTGACGGCCCAGCTGAACCGCGCCCTGAACATCACCCAGGGCGCCGGCTCCCAGATCCTCACCGCCCCCGGCCCGGACGGCACCGTGGAGATCGGCGGCCGCGTCCGCTTCGCCCCGGCCCCGGACAGGGTCCGAGCCACCCTCTGAGGGTGGTCCCGTCACCCCGGTGGATCAGGGCACGGCGTCAGATGCGGTGCATCGCACAAGACAGCCCTTAGGTATTCCGCCCAGGAAGAAGTGAGTACGCGGGCGCTGACCGGGCCCCATGCGGCCGCGGTGCAATGGCGTCATGACGAAGACTTCGGGTACCGGCCGCCCCGACGAGCGGCAGCGTTGGCTGCCGGTGGCGGCGCTCTTCACCGCACTGGCCCCGGTGGCCGTGTGGTGCGGCCGGGCGAGCTCGTACCTGCCCGGCTTCCCCCCCGGGTTCGTCCTCTTCTACGCCCTGCCGCTGGCGATGGTGGCCTTCACCTGGATCCCGCCCCGGACCGACGCGCAGCGCAGGCGGCGCCTGGCGCTCGGCAGCATCGGCTGCCTCCTGGCCTTCCTGTACCCCCACCTGGTCCTCATCGGGTGGCTCGCGCTCTGGGCGCTGTCGGGCAGCTGACGCGGGGCGCAGAGCGGTCTTTTTTACCGACAAGGCGTCGGGAACTCATTGACTTAGGCAAGCCTAAGTAGGAAGATCGGGCGTGGCGGCATTGCCGTCACGCCGATTCCTCTTCCTGGAGGTCCGCCTTGGACGCCTTCTCTACGGTCATCCGCGTCGCCTCGCACGAGCAGCACACCGAGGCCGAGACGTCGACCTTCATGAGCGATCTGCTGGGTGGACGGCTCGGCGTGGAGGCGTACACGCGCTACACCGAGCAGCTGTGGTTCGTGTACCGGGCCCTGGAGGACGCGGCCGAATCCCTCAAGGGCGACCCGGTGGCCGGCCCGTTCATCCAGCCCGAGCTCATGCGCGTCGCCGAGATCGAGCGGGACCTCGCGCACCTGGTGGGCCCGGACTGGCGCGAGAGCGTGGCGGCCCTGCCCGCGACGCGTGCGTACGCCGACCGGGTGGCGCGGTGCGCAGCCGAGTGGCCGGGCGGGTACGTCGCCCACCACTACACCCGCTACCTGGGCGACCTCTCCGGCGGCCAGATCATCCGCGACAAGGCCGAGCGCACCTGGGGCTTCGAGCGCAAGGGTGACGGCGTCCGGTTCTACGTCTTCTCGGACATCTCCAACCCGGCCGCCTTCAAGCGGACCTACCGCGAGCTGCTCGACGCCATCGCCGCGGACGACCTGGAGAAGCAGCGCATCATCGACGAGTGCAAGCGTGCCTTCGACTTGAACGGCGCGGTCTTCCGCGAGCTGGGCGAGCAGTTCCCGCTCAGCGCGTAGCACCCGGTAGGCCTGCGGAAACAGGGCCGGGCCCGGTGCACAGGGTGCACC
>NZ_JBSGZP010001011.1:0-1886 GCF_053611065.1 Streptomyces sp. NPDC054840 | reverse complement strand
GCCTCCGCCACCGTCACGCGGTGGCGGGCCACGCGCCCCCGTCAGGCCTGCAGAGCGGCCCCGAACAGCGGGAACACGACCGTCGCGAAGATCGCCGGGCCGCTTTCCGCGCCGCTTCCCCTCACCCCCGGGCCGCTCTCGGGATCCCCCCGGATCCCCCTGCGCAGGAGACTGGCAGCCGTACGGATACAGCGGGCGAACCCCGGGTTACATCCCGGGGCCGACTACCGCGCGGGGCCCGCCACGGGGTCCAGGAAGCCCTGCTCGACCAGCAGCCGGATGGCTTCCGGAGTGCGGTCCCGCAGCACGATCGGGTCCTCCTGCATCAGCTGCGCGATCGCGTCGAGGATCCGGCCCGCGCTCAGTGAGCCGTCACACACTCCGGCGAAGCCGGCGCCGACCGTGTCGACCTTGGTGGCGCGCCGCATTCCGCGGTTCTGCCGGAGTACGACATGTTCCGGATCCTCCGCGCCGGGTGCGCCGACCTGCTCCTGGACGACTTCCTCGGCCAGCGCGAAATGAGCCTCCAGCAGGGCCGCGTCGTCGTGCTGCCGCAGGTAGTCCTGGCGCGCGAAGTGGGCCAGGACGGCTTCGCCGAGGGGCTGCTCCACCGTGTGGGGCCACTCCTCGACCACGATCGAGGGCTCGGCCGCGTCCGTCCGGCGCAAGGTGATCCACCCGAAGCCGACGGACTTGGTCCCGCGGGCGTCGAACTCGTCCAGCCAGTCCTCGTACCGCCGCGTGTACTCGGCGGGGTCGGTCCGGTGGTCGCCCGCGTCGCGCAGCCACAGCTCCGCGTACTGCGTCACGTCCTGCACGTCACGCTGCACGATCCAGGCGTCACAGCCGCGCGGCACCCAGGAGCGCAGGCGGTCGCGCCAGTCCTCGCCCTCCACGTGCTGCCAGTTGCCGAGGAACTGCGCGTACCCGCCCCGGTTGAGCCGCGCGCCGGACTCCTGGACCAGGGTCCGGCACAGGTCGTCGCCGCCCATACCGCCGTCCCGGTACGTCAGCCGGGCGCCGGGGGAGATCACGAACGGCGGGTTCGACACGATGAGGTCGTACGTGGCCTCGCCGACCGGCTCGAACAGCGAGCCGGTGAGCAGCTCGGCCTCCGGGGCCCCGGACAGGGCCAGCGTCAAACGGGTGAATTCCAGGGCCCTGGGGTTGACGTCGGTGGCCGTGACCCGGGTGGCGTGCCGGGACGCGTGCAGCGCCTGGATTCCGGATCCGGTTCCGACGTCGAGGGCGGAGCCGACCGGGGTGCGGACGGTGATCCCGGCCAGGGTGGTGGAGGCGCCGCCGACGCCGAGGACCACGCCCTCCTCGCGGCTGCCGATCCCGCCGGCCCCGCCGACGGAGCAGCCGAGGTCGGAGACGATGAACCAGTCCTCGCCGTCCGGGCCGCCGTACGGGCGTACGTCGACGGTGGCGTGCACCTCGTCGCCCTCCAGGCGCAGCCAGCCGTCGGCCAGCGCCGCCTCGACGGGCAGCGCCTGCGCGGCGTGCACGTACGGCTCCGGCTGCTGGAGCAGGAACAGCCGGACCAGGCTCGCGAGCGCTCCGTCGCCCGGGCCTCGGGTGGCGCGCAGGGCTGGGACGGTCTCGCTGCGGGCCAGCGCGGCGTAGGCGGGGGCGCCGAGCAGGTCGAGCAGCCCGTCGGCGGTGAAACCGGCCGCGAGCAAGGCGGCGCGGAGCTCGGGGGCGCGGTCGGGCTTGGGGAGGCTGGTGGTACTCACGCGTCCATTGTGTCCGCTGGGACCCGTTCTGCCGATCACCCGGGCCCGGAGGGACGAAAGGGCGGCCGCGGCCCCGTCCCGGGCCACGGCCCCCCTGCGCGCCGGACGCCCCGACACCCCCCCCGTGCGGGCGGCCCGGGCGAACGG
>NZ_JBSGZP010001010.1:0-1890 GCF_053611065.1 Streptomyces sp. NPDC054840 | reverse complement strand
CGCGTATACGGGCCTGTCACCCCGCCGACCGGTGTGACCACCCGCGGGAGCCGGACGAGGGCACGGGGCCCGTGCCCGTGCGCAGGACACGCCGCCGGCGATCGGGACGACCCGCGGCACGGCACGGTCCTCACGGCCGCGCCCCGCACCCCGACGGCCCTGCGACCGGCCGGAAGGCCGCCTCGCCCGCGACCGGGACCGCCGCCCTCTTCCGCTCACGGACCCCGGCCCGGCCTGAGCCCGCCCCGTGGCGTACCGGAGGACGAGCACCCGCCGGCAGAGGCCAAAGGACAGAGGCCGAAGGACAGAGGACAGGACCCCAGGGCGGAGGCCGCGGCGCGCCCCCGGCCCGCACGGCACCCCCCGGCAGTCCGCCCCACAATGGGATCAGGGCACGCACGCGGCCGATGCGCGGCCGACCTGCCGCCGATCCGCGGGTGTCCCGGCCGCGCCGGCTGAGAGGAACCCCCTCAAGCGCGCTGAGACGTCGCCGGCCGCGCGGAGGACGGGGGCCTTCGTCGCGGTCGCCGTCGCCCTGTTCTGCATCCAGCTCGACTTCTTCGCCCTCAACCTCGCCATCCCCGGGATCGCGGCGGAGCTCGGCGTCACGGTCTCGGCCGCGCAGTGGACGCTGTCCGCACCTGCCCGGCGCGTGCGGAGCACCGCAACACCCCGGTGAACCCACGGTGGCTGCACCTCGGCGGCCCGCGGCCGCGCGCAGGCGGCGAGGGCGCGGGGACGGGACGCCCCCCGCCTGGACCGATGGACACGGCGATGGCCCTCCTCACCGGGTACCGCACCCCGCCCGCCCCGGCCATCGCCTCGTCGGGGTCCACGACGCCGACGCCTGCCTCAGCGACGGCGCCCCCACCGGCCCGGCCCGTCAGCACACCGTCGGCGCAAACGCCACCTGTACCTGGTACCTGTACGGCCTCCGGCCCGGCGTGAGGGCGGAGGCCGCCATCCGCATCCGGGACGCCCCCGCCGGCCGGCGTCGAGAGGCCCCCGGGTGGAGCGTACGTCCGCCGGCACACCGGGCCCGGAGACCCTGCCTCCGCCGAGCGATGACGTCCGGTGGCCCCTCCGGCACCTGCCGGACCGTCCCCGCGGGAGACGGGCCGGGGATGGACAGGTGTGGGCAGTGCTGGACAGCCACCGGCTGCGCAGGGCCTGGAGAGTGGACACCGCCCGACACGAGTCTGTGCCCCATGAAGGCCGCGACACGACGGCCGGCCACACCACCCCCGCACTCTTCAGGAGCATCAACCATGACGTCCCGCACGCTCCGTACCCTTACCGTGCTGACCGCCACCGCCGCCCTCTGCGCCACCGCCTCCACCGCCCACGCCGCACAGGACACCGGCCGGCGCACGCCGGGGACCGCCGCCGCCTGGGCCCGCGCCTGGAACGGCACCGACCCCCAGGCCCTCGGCGCCCTGTTCACCGCCGACGGCACCTACACCGACGAAGCCGTCGGCATCACCTTCCGCGGCCGGAAGGAGATCGCGGGATGGAAGGCCCGCGCCGACACCCTCATCGACAACGTCCACGTCACCATCCGCACCACCCGCCTCGACGGCGACCGCATCACCGTCCGGGCCGTCTACTCCGGCCACCTCAAAGGCGCGCCCAGGCCCTTCGCCGTACCGATGACCACCGAGCTCGACCTCGACAGGAACCACTGCCGGATCGCCGCCGACCGGGACCACTACAGCCTGGCCACCGTCCTCGCCCAGTCGGGCCTGCCCGCCGACTGGACCCCGCCCACCCACTGATTTCCCGGTACCGGCACGGCCCGGCACGGCCCGGCACGGCCCGGCAGGGGCCGGACGGGGCCGGACGGGGCGGGCAGGGCGGACCGGCGCGGGCGCGGCGGGCGCCGGCGGGCCG
>NZ_JBSGZP010001009.1:0-1904 GCF_053611065.1 Streptomyces sp. NPDC054840 | reverse complement strand
CGTGGCGTCCGCCCCGGTACGGGCGGGGGGTGCGGCGTGCTGGTTCGTCGCCCCCGCCGCCGAGGACCCGGACGGTGACCCCGTACCGGCGGCGCTCGCACAGGCGCGTCCGGTCCTGGTGCGGGGGGACGACGCCGCCCGCCTCCGGGCCCTGGTCGCCGCGGTCGAGGCGCACGGGCCCGTCCCGGTGCCGGAGTCGGCGGCCGCGCGCTTCGCGGAACTGACCGGCGTCAGGCGGGCTCTGGCCCGGCTCGTCGTGGCCGGTCTGGTCGGCCGGGTCCACCGGGACGAGGACCGCGCCCTGGCGGGCAAGGCACCGTACCGGGCGACCGCGATGACGGCCGTGGCGTACGAGGAGCTGCGCGCGCGGCTCGGGGGCGCCGGACGGCGGGCCGTCTTGGCCGCGGCCCTGCCCGAGGACCCGGCCGAACTGTGGCGGCCGGGCGGGGTGGACGCGGCCGCGGAGCGGATGGCCGGGGTGTGGCGGGAACTGCTCGGGGCGCTTCCCGCCGTGCACGACGAGGCGGCGGACGCACTGGAGACCGGCCTGGGGCTCGGCGAGGTATGGGCCCGGCGGCTGGCGGGAGGCTACGCGGCCGCGGCGGACGCGACCGTGGAGGCGGCCGGCTGGGAACTGGCGGCGACCCGGTACGGCATCGGGGTGGAGGTCCGGGCCGTGCCCCCGTCCGGGCCCGGGCTGCCGTACCGCACGCCGGTGGGCCTCGACCTTCACGAAATCGCGAGCGCGCTGGTGTGGGCCTGGACCGACCGGCCCGTCGGGGACCCCGCGGTGGCCGGCGCGATGGACGTGTACGAGCGGCTGCGGGCCGAACTGGCACGTCCGGAGCTGCTGCTGGCCCTGCCCGGCGGCCGGGTCCAGGACACCTCGGCACGGATCGCCGAGCGGTTCGGGCCCGGGCTGCTGCCGGTGGCGATGGACGACCGCAAGGAGGAAGGACCGGTTCCGGTGACCGCGTACGACTCCGGGCCTCTGGTGGTGTGCGCGCCCGGCGGCGCCTCGTTCCTGCGGCCCGCGGCGGTCGCCGACCCCGCGGTGTGGCGGCGGGTCCGCGAGGTCACGGACCTGACGGAGGAGTTGGACCGGGTGGCGCCGCTGCTGGCCCGTGGCGGGCTGGAGCGGATGATGCTCCGGGCCCGCTCCGGACCGGTGCCGGCCGGTGCGTACGAGGCGGATCCGCGGCGGTCCTGCCCGGAGCTGGTCACGCGGGTCGCGGCCGGGCTCGGCGTCGGCGCGGACGCGGCGGCGCTGTATCTCCAGGTGGCGGCGCTGGCCGCGCCCACCGACCGGAACGTACGTCGGTGGAACGGCTGGACCGCCAAACGGCACAAGGAGGTCCGCGCGGAACTCCTCACCACCGGCGCGGTCGTGGAGGCCAAGCGGGCGCGGGCGGGCCGGACCGTCTTCCTGCCCGGGGAATGGACCGAGCTGAAGGCCCCGAACCTGCCGCTGGAGACGGTGAAGCTGGCGGGCCACCAGGTGCGCCCGCTGTGGAGCGACTCGATCCGCGCCCCCTTCGGCCGGGTACTGCCGACGGCACCCCTGCACGAGATGTTCGCGCAGGCCTGGGAGCGGAGGTCCGCCAACAGCCGTTGAACGTCCGGCACTCGGACGGAAAACAGGTGCGCGTGAGCGCCGGCGTTGACAAGCTGCTCCGGTGAATCATGAACAGATCTCCCGGATCGCACACGCCGACCACCCGATCAAGGCCCCGCTCGACGACGCTTCGGTACGCCGGTTGCTCGAACACGGCGCCCCGCGCGACGGCGAGCGGGTGCTGGACCTGGGGTGCGGTACCGCGGAATGGCTGCTGCGCGCCCTGGCCACCCATCCCCGTCTGCACGCCGAGGGCGTGGACACCTCCGAGGTGTCCGTGGCGCAGGCC
>NZ_JBSGZP010001008.1:0-1909 GCF_053611065.1 Streptomyces sp. NPDC054840 | reverse complement strand
GGCACGCGGTGCCGGTCAAAAGGAGGCAAACAGGCCCGCCCTCAGTGGATCAAGCGCGCGGCGCGCACCCCAGGACATGCCGCTTCACGAGCAGACCGATCTCCGGATCCTGGCTGCGGAACGCCTCGACAAGAGCCTCGTGCTCCTCGGCGTACGACTTCTGGACGGTCCCGAGCCAGCGGATGGACAGCGCGGTGAAGACCTCGATGCCCAGGCTCTCCCAGGTGTGCAGCAGCACGCTGTTCCCGGCCGCCCGCACCATCTCACGGTGGAACCCGACGGTGTGCCGCACCTGCGCGGTCCCGTCCTCGGCCCGGTCGGCCTCCCACAGCGCCGCCACGTGCGGCTCCAGCGCCGAGCAGTCGCTCGCCAGCCGCGGCGCGGCCAGCTCGGCCGCGATCTGCTCCAGACCGGCCCGCACCGGGTAGATCTCCTCCAGGTCGGCCGCGGAGAGGTTCCGTACGCGCACGCCCTTGTTCGGCGCCGACTCGATCAGCCGCAGCGTCTCCAGCTCGCGCAGGGCCTCCCGTACGGGGGTCTGGCTGACCTCCAGTTCCACGGCGATCCGGCGCTCGACGATCCGCTCGCCGGGCTTCCAGCGCCCGCTGACGATCCCCTCCACGATGTGCTCGCGGATCTGCTCGCGCAGCGAGTGCACGACGGGTGGGGTGATCATCGGGGCTTCATCTCCTGTAGGGGCATGCATCGCTTCGATGCGTAGACAATACGGCCGAGTGGCCCCAACCGGATGCGTTCCCGGTCGGGGACGCCGGGTGAGGCTGGTTACAACAGGCGCCCGACCAGGGCTCCCAGAGGCGTACACGACGACGGCGCCCCCGCCCGGAGGGTGTTCCGGGCGAGGGCGCCGTGTACGACAGCCGGGCGGTGAGCCTTACAGGCCGAGCTCGACCTCGAACTCGCCGGCCTCGAGGATCGCCTTGACGGCCGAGAGGTACCGGGCCGCGTCCGCGCCGTCCACCAGGCGGTGGTCGTAGGACAGGGTCAGGTACGTCATGTCGCGGATGCCGATGTTGGTGCCCTCGGCGGTCTCGATGACCACCGGGCGCTTCACCGTGGCACCGATGCCCAGGATGGCGACCTGGTTCGGGGGCACGATGACCGTGTCGAACAGCGCACCGCGCGAGCCGGTGTTGCTGATGGTGAAGGTCGCGCCCGACAGCTCGTCCGGCGTGATCTTGTTGCCGCGGACCTTGGCGGCCAGGTCGGCGGTCGCCTTCGAGATGCCCGCCAGGTTGAGGTCACCGGCACCCTTGATGACCGGGGTCATCAGGCCCTTCTCGGAGTCCACGGCGATGCCGATGTTCTCCGAGTCGAAGTAGGTGATGGTGCCCTCGTCCTCGTTGATCCGGGCGTTGACGACCGCGTGGGCCTTCAGCGCCTGGGCAGCGGCCTTGACGAAGAACGGCATCGGCGAGAGCTTGACGCCCTCGCGGGCCAGGAACGCGCCCTTGGCCTTCTCGCGCAGCTTCATGATCTTGGTGATGTCCACCTCGACCACGGAGCTGAGCTGAGCCTGCGAGTGCAGGGCCTTCATCATGTTGTCGCCGATGACCTTGCGCATGCGGGTCATCTTGACCGTCTGACCGCGCAGCTCGGACACCGCGGCGGCCGGAGCCTTCGCGGCCGGAGCGGCAGCGGCCGGAGCCGGGGCGGCGGCAGCGGCCTTGGCGGCCTCGGCGGCGGCCAGGACGTCCTGCTTGCGGATACGGCCACCGACACCGGTGCCCGAGACCGTGGACAGGTTGACTCCGGACTCCGAGGCGAGCTTGCGCACCAGCGGGGTCACGTACGCGGCCTCGTCACCCGCGGACGCCGGAGCGGCCGGAGCCGGGGCGGCGGGGGCGACCGGAGCCGGGGCGGCCACCGGAGCGGCGGCCTGGACCGGAGC
>NZ_JBSGZP010001007.1:0-1910 GCF_053611065.1 Streptomyces sp. NPDC054840 | reverse complement strand
GAGGATGCTCAGCCGTCGGTGCAGATCACGTCGTACGGGCGGCCGATCGCGATCGTCAGCTCGATCGGGTCGGTGGTGCCGGAGGGGCACTCGGACTTCGTCTTGACGAGGCCGAGGACCTTCTGGGCGCCCGAACCGCCGCAGGCGACCTCCTTGGCCTGAGAGGTGACGCAGTCACCCTTCACCAGCTGGCCGCCGCCGGCGCCCGCGTCACCGGGGTGGTCGCTCGACAGGTTGCGGCCGCAGACGGTGTTGGTGGGGATGCCGCTCCCCTTGCCGCCGTAGGAGATGCTCACGTCGATCATCAGGTCCGTGCCGGGCGGGCACTGGACCGCGTTCGGGAGGATGCTGGCCTCCTTGATGTCGATGGCCTTGAAAGTGGCGCCGGAGTCGGAGCAGCCCGTCCGCTTGTATCCGTCGGGGGTCTTGGACGGGTCGGGGCCGCCGCAGTCGCCGACCTTCCACGCGCTGGAGGTGTCGGAGGAGGACTCGGGGGATCCGGGGTCCTTGGCGGTGGGCTTGGCGGAGGGGGAGGCCGAGGTGGACGCCGTCGGCTTGCCGTCGTCCTTGCGGAGCGACTGCTGGACGAAGTAGCCGCCGATGATGACCACGGCGAGGACGATGACGGCGACGACGTTGCCGCCCGAGCGGCGCCTGGGGGCAGGCGGCGGCGGCGTTACCTGGTACGGGTTGGCCATGCGGGCTTCTCCTGCGGGGAAGGTGGTGGGGACGGGGCGTCACGCGCGTACGGGGACGCGCCATGTACACCTCATGGTTCCACGCGCACGGCTCGCGGGTGGCCGGGGTCGTCCGGTCCGGCGCCGCATGCCCGCCGGGCTCAGAGGACGGCCACCGGGGCCACGGGGGTGCCGGTGCCGCCGACGAAGGGTTCCGGCATCGCGGAGAGGAGGAACGCGTACCGGTTCTCTTCTGCACAGGCTGTGGACAACTTTTCGAGATTCCAGTTCTGACCTTGGTGCATGCCCATCTCGACCAGGTGGAGGGCGTGGACCGGTAGCCACAGGTTCTCGATCTCCGGCGGGAAGATCTCGAAGGTCAGGGTGTCGTTCGCGACGGCCGCCACATCCCGCGCGTGGAACCACTCGGGCGTGCGGACGGACAGCCCGGGCGAGGGGAAGCCGTAGCCGTGCTTGTCGCCCGCCAGGTAGGCCTGGATCTGGCCGGTGCGGACCAGGACGATGTCGCCGGGGCGGACGGTGACCCCGCCGAACTCCGCGGCCTCGTCGAGGTCCCCGGGGGTCACCGCGTGGGCGCCCGGCAGCCGGTCCAGCCCCTTGGCGCGCGCGACGTCGAGGAGCACCCCCCGCGAGAGGATGTGGCCGGCCTTGTCGATGCCGCTGAACTCGGCGCGGCCGTGTGCCGTGATGGTGCCGGCCGGGCGGCCGTTGTAGATCTTCCCCGAGTGCGAGACGTGGGTGAGGGCGTCCCAGTGGGTGCCCGCCTGGAGTCCCATGCTCACGGCGTCGTCGCTGCACGCCACCGTGCCGGGCCCGAAGAGTTCCTGGTTGATCTGCACCATCGTGTGCAGCGGGTTGATCCGGCCGGGGATCATGCCGACCTGGACCCCGTCCTCCTTGAGCGGGAGCGCGAGCGGGATCCGCCGGCCGGTGCGGATCTCCGCCGCGGCGGCCCGGACGACCTCGTCGGTGATCAGGTTCAGGGTGCCGGTCTCGTCGTCGGCGCCCCAGCGGCCCCAGTTGTTGACGCGCTTGGCGATGTCGTGGAACTCGGCGGGCAGAGTCATGGGCGTCGACAGCTCCTTGCGTGGATGCGTCGGTTACGACGACAACGAGGGCTTGTGCAGGTGCATCTGACTACCCATAGAATCTAACGGTCCGTCAGAAATCGCGGGAAGGGGCCGGACGTGGGGAACTTCTTGGCAGGCAAGG
>NZ_JBSGZP010001006.1:1592-1912 GCF_053611065.1 Streptomyces sp. NPDC054840 | reverse complement strand
CGTACCAGTTCCGGGTGGAGAACTTGGCCTTCCGGCCGCGGCGGTCGACGGCGGTGACGGCGATGACCCCCGGATAGGCAGCCGGGTAGGAGACGCGGTCGCCCGCCTCGCCCCCGTTGCCCGCGGAGGCCACGACGACCACGCCCTTGGCGAGGGCGTACTGGACGGCCTCGTCCTCCCCCGCCTCGTGGTGGGCGGAGTCGCTGTCGTCGCCGAGCGAAAGGTTGATCACGTCGGCGCCGTGGTCCGCAGCCCAGCGGATGCCCTCGGCGAGGGCCCCGCCCTTGCTGTCGCGGGCCTGGGCGCGGCCGGGGTCGCCC
>NZ_JBSGZP010001006.1:0-1582 GCF_053611065.1 Streptomyces sp. NPDC054840 | reverse complement strand
ATCCGGGCCTGCGGGGCGATACCGAGAACACCCTGGCCGCGGCTGGGTCCGTGGCCGTGCCCGGCGATGATGCCGGCCATGGCGGTTCCGTGGCGGGCCCAGGCGCGGTCGCCGGGGCCGGCGCCCGTGCCGATGAGGTCGGTGCCGGCGAGGACCTGACCCGAGAGGTCGGGATGGGATTCGTCGACGCCGGTGTCGAGCACGGCGACGGTCACTCCTGCACCCCGGGTGGTGCCCCAGGCCTCCTCGGCGCGCAGGGCCAGCAGGCCCCACTGGCGGTCGCGGATGGTGTCGGCGGCGGCGGGGGTCGCCGTGGCGGACACGAGGAGGGTCGCGGCGAGCAGCGCGGCGGCCGCCTGCCCGGAGGCCCGGGGAATCATCGGATGGGCTCCGGTGTGGGTGGGGCGGCGGTCGGTGCGGGCGGCGCGGCGAGGAGGGCGAGGCCGTGGCCGACGCGGTCCGCGAGCGCCCGGGCCTCGTGGCCGAGGCCTGCCTGGGCGGCGGCTCCGGTGGCGTCCTTCTGCATCAGGTCGTCGGCGGGGCGGGGCGCGTCCAGGGGGCGTCCGTCGGCGAAGGCGGAAACGGTGTAGACGACGACGGGCGCCTCGGCCGGTATGAAGGCGGCCCAGGCGGCACGCTGCGCGTCGGTGAACCCGTACGCGGGCGGCGCCGGGATCCGGCCCTTGAGGGCGGTCATCGTGGGGGCGTCGGCGGGGGTGAAGACCATGCCGACGGAGATCAGGGAGCTACGGGTGGCGTCGGTGTAGGTGGCGCGCAGCACGCGGGTGCAGCCGGCGGCGGCCAGCAGGGCCTGCCAGTCGGCGGCGAGGGCGGCCGGGCAGTCGGCGTCGGGGGCGAGCGCGATCCGGGTCCAGGTGCGGTCGGAGCCGCCGGGGCCGGCGGAGGGGCCGGTCAGGACGGGCGGGAACAGGCTGTCGACGGGGGCGGCGCGCCACAGCGACCCGGCCTTGCGGTAGGCGGCGTCGGCGGGGAGGGGGCGGGCGGCGGCGCGGTGGTCGGCCCAGGTGGTGAGGGCGGCTCCGCCGACGAGGCCGCTGCCGAGCAGGACGCAGAGCGCGGCGGCGACGACCCGTACGGGGTGGCGGCGCGTGTTCGCGTGCGGGGGCTGTGGCTGGGGCGGCGGAGTCGGTTCGGGCTCGCCCAGGATCGCGGTCCGCGGTGTCGTCGTGGTCATCCGGCGGCTCCGCCCCCCGTTCCGTACGGCTGCCTGCCCGTACTCTACGGCGTCCCGCCGACAACCCCCTATACCCGCCGACGTCATCCCAGGACGGCGGCCATCCATCCAGCCGGCGATCGCGGCGCGTCCTCCCGGCCCGCCGGTGTGTGAGGCGCATCACCCGGCCCCGCCGACGTTCGAGGCCCACCACCCCAGGCCCGCCCACGTTCGAAGCCCACCACCCCGGCCCCCCGCCGACGTTCGAGGCGCACCACCCAGCCCCACCGACGTTCGAAGCCCACCACCCCAGGCCCGCCGACGTTCGAAGCCCACCACCCCGGCCCCGCCGGCGATTGAGGCGCACCACCCGGCCCCGCCGACGTTCGAGGCGCGCCACCCCAGCCC
>NZ_JBSGZP010001005.1:0-1913 GCF_053611065.1 Streptomyces sp. NPDC054840 | reverse complement strand
CGTCGTCGCCGAGGGCGTCACGGACGGCTACGGCCTGGCGCTCCAAGGCGTCGAGGTAGCGGCCGGTGAGCCCCTCGGGGGCGCCGATGCGGGTGAAGAGGTTGCAGAAGCCGCAGCGGATCTCGCAGAAGGGTATGTGGAGGTAGAGGGAGAGGGCGTCCCTGCGTTCGCCGTGCCACAGGTCGCGCAGGGACGGCCGGTCGGGGAGGGGGCGGTAGGCGGTCTTGTGGGGGTAGGCGTACACGTAGGCGCTGTACGGGCGGATCTCGGGCGGTGCGGTGGCCGCGGACGGGGCGGGCGCGAGGGCGGTCATGCGGACGGCTCCAGGAAGAAGTGGGCGTACGGCACGGTCCAGACGGCCTGGTGGGCGAGGCGGTGGCCGGTGTAGCCGTCGTCGCCGTAGGTGGTGCCGTGGTCGGAGCACACGATGGCGAAGCAGCGGCGCCGGGAGCTCATGGCGGTGAGGAGCCGGCCGATGTGCCGGTCGATGTATTCGAGAGCGGCGGCGTGCGTGGCACGCGTGTCGCCCGCTTCGGCGGTGGCGCCGGGAAGGTGGAACCAGTTGGGCTGGTGCAGCGCGGAGGCGTTGACGAAGAGGAACAGCCGCTGTGCGGCGGGGAGCGCGGCGACGACCTGTTCGGCCCGCTCGACCTGTGCCTCGAAGGAGGTGGGCGACGCGACGCCGAACGCCGGCTCCCAGTGGCTCTCCTGGAACATGCCCGGGAGTACGTCGCCCAGCGCACCCTGCTTGTTGAAGAAGCCGACGCCGCCGACGCACACCGTGCGGTACCCGGCCGCGGCCAGGCCGGACACCAGGTCGGGGGTGTCGAAGACGTACGTGCGGCCGGCGGTGGTCTCGCTGCCGGCGAAACGGGCGGCGAACAGCCGCGGGTGCGGACCGGGCCGGGCGGGGGTGGGCAGGAAACCGGCGAACATCGCCTGATGGGAGGCGTAGGTGAAGCTGCCGGGGGCGTGCCGTTCCTCCCAGCCGCCACCGGGCAGGTGCCGGGCCAGGTTCGGAATGCGCCCGGCGTCGGCCAGTTCGACGGCGACGTCGTGGCGCAGGGTGTCCAGGGTGAGCAGGAGGAGGTCGTCGCGGCCGACGACCTCGTTCATGTCGGGGAGCGGGAGCGCTGGGGTTTCAGGCGGGTGCACGGTGGTTCCTCGTGGGGTGCTGCTGTACGTGTCTTCGGATGGCGGCGGCCACTTGCGCGGCGTAGGTGTCCTGGCCCTCGGCACCACTGCCGGGCAGCCCGGTCAGCCCCGGCAGGAGATCGCCGAAGGCATTGACCTCGGCTACGGCGAACCGGCGCCAGCCGACGGCGGGCAGCAGGTCGACACCGACGCACAGGGTGTTCGGGAAGCAGGCCGCGGCCCGCTCGCAGGTCCGCAGGGCCTCGGCCCAGGCGGGGCCCGCAGCCCGGACCGCGGCGGCGAGGTCGCCGCGCCGGCCGCCGAGATGGAGGTTGGTCATGGGGGTCCGGCTGGTGCGCACCACGGCGTGGGTGGCCCGCCCGGCCACGACGACCACGCGCAGGTCGGCCGCCCCGTCCCCGAGCGAGGCCTTGGGCCACCAGCGTTCCACGTGGAGACCGTCGGCGGCGAGGGCGTCGACCAGCGCGGCGACCTCCGGCTCGCGCGTGAGACGGCGTACCCGCAGGGAGTTGTGCAGCCGGCCGCCCTCCGCGCTCTCCACGGAGGTGGTCGCCCTGATCCGGCCCCCGCCGGCCGTCTCGACGGCGACGACCCCGGAGGCCGAGGACCCGTGGGCGGGCTTGAGGAACACCCGCGGCATGCCGTGCGCGGCCATGAGGGACCGGACGTCGTCCCAGCCGCGCACCGGAGCGTCGCCGCCCGAGGTCGGCGAGCGAGGAACGGGGACCCCGGCTCGGGCGAGCGCCTCGTGGCAGAGC
>NZ_JBSGZP010001004.1:0-1923 GCF_053611065.1 Streptomyces sp. NPDC054840 | reverse complement strand
GGCGTACAGCGGGAAGCGGGGGCCGACCGCCTCGGCGGTCACCGCCACCCGTTCCATGACAGCCGCGAGGGCCGGTCCGAGCTCGGCGCCGCCCGCGCTCATGCCGCGCCCGCCCGCCGGTCCCGTACGGCCCACAGGAACACGACGGCCGCCGCCGCGGCGAACTCCGCCGCGACCAGCAGCCAGCCCGGCCCGTACCGTCCGCTCTGCGCGAGCGGGCCGAAGAGGGGCGGGCCCACCGCGAAGCCCCCGAAGAACCCGGCCGCGACCAGCGCCGAGTCCTGTCCGGCGCGGCCGGGGGCGGCCCGCTGCATGACCAGCACCATCGAGACGGCGTTCCCGGAGACGGCGAAGACGCCGACGGCGATCGCCCCGGCCCACACCAGCGGGCCGGCCAGCACGGCGGCCGCCAGCAGGACCGCCGCGCCCAGCGCCCCGCAGGCCAGCCACCCCGGCAGCCACTCGGCCCGCCCGGGCCGGGCCGCCTTCGACCAACCGACCCGGCCCGCGATCCCCGCCACGCCGAGCACGGCGACCAGGGCGGCCGCCGTCGTCGGTCCCATGCCGAGGCGCTGCGCGCCGAAGAGGGCGAGGTAGGTGTTGACCGAAGCGATTCCGGCGCCGAGGAACAGGGAGAAGACCGCCAGCCAGGCCACCATCCCCCGCGGTACGAGAGCCGTACGGGGCCCGGCGGACGGCGGGGCGTGGTCGGCGGGCAGGACCCGCAGGGCCCACAGCCCGGCGAGCAGGGCGGCGCCGGCGCCGGTCCACACGGCGCCCCGCCAGCCGACGCCGCCCGCGAGCAGCGCGAGCGGCGCTCCGGCCGCGAAGGCCCCGAGCTGGACCCCGGACTGCTTGAGCCCGGTCACCGCGCCCCGCCGGGCGGGCGGAACGGCGCGCAGCACGGCCTTGTTGGTGGCCGGGTTGGCGAGCGCCTGGGGTACGCCGCCCAGTGCGACGGCACCGAGCAGCAGACCTGCACCGGGCGCGGCGCCGATCAGGGCGAGGGCCGCGGCGGATACCAGCAGCAGGACCACCAGGGCGCGTCGCGGTCCGATCCGGTCCACGATCCGGCCGCCCGCCGGGGACAGGACGGCGGCGGTCCCGAAGCCGATCGTGGTCGTCAGCCCCAGCACGGCCGGAGAAACGCCGAGTTCGGTGACCAGGCGGGGGCCCAGCGCCCCGAGGAGGAACAGCTGCAGCATCGAGAACGCCATGGCGCAGGTGAGCAGCGCGGTCAACTGCCGGCCGGCCCTCCCGTCCTGCTGCGCGGGCGATGCGGTCGCCGTCCCCACCATCCCCTCCGCCGTCCCCTCCGCCGTCACGAAGTCTCCCTTCCCCGGACGTTGAACTCTTCGACCGAACGGGTAGGCAGTCGGAAGGAGCGGCGGGCAGGTTCCCTCGCTCCGTTGTGCCCTGCGCCACACGAGGCGGGCGACCCGGCCCTGACAGGCCGGGAGGCGGGAACTTGTCCGGAAGTGCGCACCCTGATGTGCGGCTCGGGAGGCCGGTGCGAGGATGAGCCCTCCATGAACCCGGTCCGCTGTTTGCGAGCGCTACGGGCTGCGATGTTCGCAGCCCTCTGTGTGCTGCTCGCCGCGACCGGACACCTGCTCATGTCCGGTGCGGCAGTGCCCTGGTGGGCCTTGTGCGTCGCCTTTCCGGGCACGGCGGTGACGGCCTGGGCCCTCGCGGGACGTGAACGCGGGCTGCTCGCCGTGACGACGGCGGCCGTCGCCGTCCAAACGGTGCTCCACGCCGGTTTCTCCCTGTCCCAGTCCCTCGCCGGGCCGGCCGCGGCGACCGGATCCGGGCGGATGTCATCGATGTCATCGATGTCATCGATGTCGCAGCCGCCCGGCGTCGGGGTACCGGAAGCCGCCGGGCACGCGCACCACGCCATGCACGGGGCGACGGACGCCG
>NZ_JBSGZP010001003.1:0-1926 GCF_053611065.1 Streptomyces sp. NPDC054840 | reverse complement strand
CCATGGGGGGGGGTGCGCGTTAAATTTGGGGGTGCCGGGGGGGCGGGCGGGGATTGGCGACGCCCCCCCGGGGGTGGGTTCACGCCGTCAGGGCGTCAGGAAATGCTGCGCCGTGGCAGTGATCAGCCGGACTTCTGCAGGGTCCAGGCCTGCGTCGCGCGGCCGTCCGCACGCTGGAGGTCGAGCAGCCAGTACCCGTAGTAGGGGCGGTTGCTGACGGTCAGTGCGAAGCCGCCGCTCGCGTCGGTCACGGTCACCGCGCCTCCGCGCGTGGTCAGCTTCCAGGCCTGCGCCTTGTCGTTGCCGCAGGGCTGCTGCGAGACCCACATGCCCGCGGCCGGGGTACCGCCCGGCTGGAGGCACTTGCCGGAGGCCACGGACTTGATGCGCACCTGGCCGCTGCCGGCGTCGTCGAAGTACCACTGCTGCTGGGCGTAGCCGTTGGTGCGGCCACCGACGAGGACCGTGCCGTCGGCGGTGCGGCCGCCCCACACCTCTGCGGCCATGCCGGTGCTGCCGTTGCCGAGCACGTAGCGGGTGCCCGGGGTGGTCGTGCCGCCGCCCGCGCCCGTCGTACGGAAGGACGCGGCCTTGCCGGGTCCGCTGTCACGGCCGGCGCTGTCGCGGACCGAGACGGTGACCTTGTAGGCGGTGCCGGGCTGCAGGTTGTAGATGCGGAGCACCTGGGATTGGACCCACGTCAGGTGCTTGCCGTTCAGCTGCACCGCGTACCAGGAGGCGCCGTCGACCTTCGGCCAGCTCACGACGACGGAGTCGGACTGGATCTGGGCCGCCGTCACGGCCGGTCCGCCGGAGGGCTGCTTGGTCGGCGTCGGCGAGGGCTTCTTGGTGGGTGTCGGGGAGGGGTTCGGACCGGGGTCCGTGCCGCCGCCCTTGTTCTTCATCAGGAACTGGTTGTCGGCGATGTTCCAGTGCGTGGCCAGGTAGCTTCCGGCCTTGGGACTGGTGTGGAAGTAGTCGTCGTGGTTGCAGTCCAGGATGTTTTCGGCGGCCTGGTTGGTGCAGATGTTGCGCATCTGCGGGTAGTACGGGGTGTCCGAGTAGCACATGACGTCGTACTCGTCCGTGCAGTGCGCGCCACGGCTGGTGTTCGGGGCGCTGTTGTTGACCGCTCCCAGGTTGTGGCCGAGTTCGTGCGCGGCGGTGTGCCCGCCCCAGCAGCCGGAGTCGGTACGCCCGTAGGAGGGACCGAAGTTGCTCTGGTTGGCCTGGCCGGGCCGCTCGTCGCCCGCGAAGGTGCCGATGCCGCAGTAGACCTGGGTGTCGGCGAAGATCATGTACTTGCGGTCGCGACGGTCGAGGCCTTTGCCGGCGAGTGCGTTGTTCGTCGCGCTGAACTCGGCCAGAGCCGAGTCCGGGAGCTCGATGTTGAGCACGGTGGGGGTGCAGTCGGCGGCCGTCACATAGCGGATGTGACGTACTCCGCCGGTCTCCTGGGCACTCGCCGAGTAGATGAGGTCGGCGTCCGCCGCCCACTTGCGGAACGAGGCGACGTACTCGGAGTAGCGGTCCTTGCCCGGTCCGTGGACGTAGACGACCTGCACGCGGTTGCCGGTGCTGCCGTCGCCGTCGCACTGGACGGTCTGGCCGGCCGGGCCGGCGGCGACACTCTGGCTGCCGGCGGTGGCCGCGGGTTCGGGTGCGGAGGCCTTGCCGGCCGTCGACGCGTCGGCCGCGGGCGCGTCCTGAGGACGCCCGCCGCCTTCCTTGCTGGCCGGGTCATCGGCGGCGGGGCGGGCCGGATCGGCCGCCGGAGCCGTCTCCTTGACGGCGGGCGGGATGTCCTTCGTGATGTCGACGCCCTTCGGCGGGGCGTCGGGGCCGTGGGTGCACAGCCCGGTGTCGGTGCGGTAGACACCCACGCACCGGTCGCCCTTGGGCGCGGCCTGGAGGCCGTCGTAGACC
>NZ_JBSGZP010001002.1:0-1937 GCF_053611065.1 Streptomyces sp. NPDC054840 | reverse complement strand
GATGCGGCCACCGCCTCCAGGGGCGTCAGCTCACGAGGTTGAGCGCCGGAGCCGGCTCGTACTTGTAGTTCGCGCCGAAGTTCTTCTTCACGGCCGCCTCCCAGGAGCCGTCCGCGACCATCTTCTTCAGCGCGTCGTTGATCTTGCGCTGGAGCTCCTTGTTGTCCTTCTTGACGCCGATGCCGTAGTTCTCGTTGCTCAGGGTCTGGCCGAGCAACTTGAACTTGCCCTCGTTGCCCTTCCGGGCGGCGTACCCGGCCAGGATGGAGTTGTCGGTGGTCATCGCGTCGACCCGGCCCTCCTGGAGCGCGACGACGCAGTCCGCGTAGCCGCTCATCTCCAGCAGGCCCGCCTTGGGGGCGAGGTTCTTGCGGAGGTTCTCGGCCGAGGTGGAGCCGCTGACCGAGCACAGGCTCTTCGCGTTGAGGTCCTCGGCCTTGGTGATCGAACTGTCGTTGGCGCGGGTCATCAGGTCCTGGTGCGCGACGAAATACGGGCCGGCGAAGTCGACCTTCTCCTTGCGCTTTTCGTTGATCGAATAGCTCGCGACGACGAACTTGACCTCGTTGTACTGGAGCAGCAGTTCACGGTCGTTGCTGTAGACCTGCTTGAATTCGATCTTGTCCGGCTTGTAGCCGAGCTCCTTGGCCACGTACGTGGCCACGTCGACGTCGAATCCGGAGAAGGTGCCATCGGTCTCCCGCATGCCTATGCCAGGCTGGTCGAACTTGATCCCGATGGAGAGGGTCCCGTCCCCCTGGTCCCCGTCGTCGAAGACGCACCCGGAGGCGGTCAGGGCGATCGCGATCACTGCGGCGACCGCACCGGCCTGGGGAACCTTCATGCTGCACTCTTTCCTGGGGTACGCGGGACGCGCCACCGGGATCGCCGGGGGCGTGTGGCACCGCGCGAATGTGGGGACGTGGGGACGCGTGTACGAGGAAGCTAGGAAGCGGACGGGCTCACCGTCACTAGATTTGAGCAAAACTTGAGGATAACGATCCGGATAGGCCGCAGATCATGCGGTTGACCCGGCCCGGAGCGGGAGAAAAGGACGGGATCGGGAATGCCCGTGGTGCGACGGGACGAGAATGCGCCGCTATTGGGCGAAAGGGTGCACATCATGTTGTCCGCACTCCGTAGCCGTCCGAATGCGGTACGCGCGTTCCCGCCGGGCGGGGGAATGGCCGCTGCGGCACATGACGGACCACGGCGACCGGGCCGGGGCGAATGAACCGGCCGAAATGGCCGGAAGCGTACGACGTTCGGGCCGGGCCGGGCCGGGGGCTCGTGGGATCATGGACGGGCAAATGCCTGTGAACGAAGGGGGAGTTCGGTGAGCGGTGTACGCAAGGGACTGGCCAAGGTGGAGTTCGCGCTGCGGTGGGACCCCAGCCCGGCGGGCGCGCCCGCGAACGACCTCGACATCGTCGCCGCCGTCTTCGGCGCCGCGGACCTCCACGGGACGCCGGTCCAGCTGGTGCACTTCGGCAGCCGGTCTCCCGACGGAACCATCACCTTGAACCGGGACAGCCATACCGGCCAGGGCTTCGGCTTCGACGAGGTGATGACCATCGAACTGAGCCGGATGGCGGCGGAGTCGAGCCGGGTGGTGGTCGGCGTGGTCATCCAGAACGCCGAAGAAGGCGGCGCGGGCCCTACGAAGACCTTCGCCGACATCGGAGGAACGGGCTTCCGGATCCGCGAGGGCCACACCGACCTCGCCCAGGGAGACTTCGCGGCCGTGACCTCCGCCACCGCGGCCACCGTCGCCGAGTTCACCCGGGACGCCTCGGGCGCCTGGTCCTTCGGCCTGCGGCTGCACGGCTTCCAGGCCGACCCGGAAGTGTTCGCCCGGACCATGGGTTCGCTGAGCTGAGGCCGGCCGCCCGGGCCGGTGCGGAGCCGCACGGATCGGGCGGCGGCCACTCCTGGGG
>NZ_JBSGZP010001001.1:0-1937 GCF_053611065.1 Streptomyces sp. NPDC054840 | reverse complement strand
GCCCTGCTGCCGCGCCCGGAAGCAGGGCCGTCGTCCCAGCCCCCGCAAGGGGTCAGCCGACCGCCCGGACGGCTACTCCACGGTCGACCCTGGCCGTCCCTCCTTGCCGAACCGCTCCTGTCGTGCCTCCCGATCCCCGCGCGCCGCGGCCTGCACCAGCCCAAGACGTTCGCAGCGGCCGACGAGCCGGGCGCCTGGACTTGTCAGAGGGACTCGAGCAGGCCGCCCAGGGTGAAGATGATTCCGCACAGACTGTGCGAAGAGTGAGGCCTTTTGTCTCCATGCCTTCTGCAGGTTGCCCGCCAGTCTCTGCCCGTAGTGGGCGCTGGTGGGCGCATCTTCAGCGAGCACAGCATCTGGCCAAACCCCGTCGACGATGTAGTGGGCCGGACTTCGATCCTTGCTGTTGCGCGGCATTGCAGCATCATCTCCAGCGGAGTGGCCGCCTGACCCGGGATTCCCTCTTTCCGGTGCCGGTTCTCCGGCGCGTCCTTCACACGCTCTGCCGCCCGCGCCGCAGGCGGGGCTTGCACAGGGCACGGCAGACCTCCCGCCGCGCCGCAAGCGCGCGATGACACCTCACGAAACCGAGCAGACGGTCTGCCGGCCCTGTTCGGCCACGGAGAGCGACCTGTCGCTGCTGTACCCGTTCGGGCCGGTGGACGTGGATTCGATGCCCCGCAACCTGTCCGCGGGCTGGACCGAGTCCGGCGTGGCTGGCGAGCTGACCGGACCGTCCGCGACGGATCAGGCGCCGGGGGTCCGGTCGCGGGGAGGTTCGGTGGACAGCAGCGACCAGATCCTTCTGCCCTCGTCGCAGGCGTCGGTGCCGCAACTGACCGTGCCGGTCATCGAGGCGAGTGAGGTGAGCATGGTGGCGTCGGGCTCGACTCCGGTGTGGCTGAGGACCACGACGAGGAGCAGGCCGTCCTGGTCGGCCAGGTGGACGCTGATGCGCTTGCCTGTGTCCTTCACGGCGGTGTCGACGAGGAGACGCACGGTCTCCTCCAGGAGAGGGTCCTGCGGATGGCTGTACCGCCAGCCGCGCACGGTTGCGGTGACATGGCGGACCGCTTTGCCTGCCGCCCAAGGGTCCGCGGCCAGAACCCAGTTGTTGACGCGCCGGTTTCTCACCGCCATGCGAGGGCGGCGGGTCTCGATCCGGGCCTGGCCCGGGCCGGGCAGGGGGAGCGTGGTACCGGCCGGCTTCGTCTTCGGCTCGGGCCGCGGGAGTTCGACCGGCTTCTTCTGCGGGGGCGGGGTACGGGGCGGGTAGGAGGGAGGCACCTTCGGGCCCTTGTTCTCCGACGGCTCGTTCAACGGGACCTCCTCGCACACTGACTGGCGTCCTCCTACCCATCGTGGCACCAGTTCAGGGCACAGGAGCGCCACTCCACCGTTTGGGGCTCGGGGCCTGCCGGCGCGGGCAGGTCCCAGGGGATGTTTCCTACCGGCCAGGGGTCGGCACTGCGCCTGTTCTCTTCAGGCGGGGCGTCAACCGATCCAGGGGGCCACACGCTGTCGTCCACGACCCCCGGGACACCGCCTCGCCACATCGACCTCGGTCACCGCTGTCGCCGGGACGTCGCGACCCCCCCCCTTGACACCGGTTCGGCTGCAGGCGGCCTTCATCCCGCGCCCGAGCGATCCGGGGCGCTCGGTACTGCGCCGGTCACAGGGCACCTCGCACAGACAGGCCGAGGGCGACAGCCGCCCGGCGGCATCCGGCGCGGTGGCGAGCTCGGCGCGTACGTCTGTGCCGGGCCGTCCAGCGGCGGCCGCGGACGCCCACGGACGCTGTGCGCAACTCCCTGCCCGCGATGTCGCCATCGAGGGAAGAACCGTGACGTCGGCGGCGTCGGCCACCGCGCCGACCAGCCGCACCACCTCAACCGGCCCGGAGACCAGCGGATGGACGTGGACGACGGGATCCGGGG
>NZ_JBSGZP010001000.1:0-1939 GCF_053611065.1 Streptomyces sp. NPDC054840 | reverse complement strand
CGTGCGGGGGGCGCGACGCACACCCGCCCGCCGCGCCTTCGGCATATCCGCTTGAGTTCTCCCGCGGCGGGTCGCCTGACCGAACGGCGACCGCCTGAACGGGAGATCGGGGGTGCCACTCGTGCGGATCGGACTGCTCACGGAAGGTGGTTATCCGTATGCGACGGGAGAGGCGAGGCTGTGGTGCGACCGGCTCGTGCGCGGGCTCCCGCAGCACGAGTTCGAGGTCTACGCACTGAGCCGCAGCGCCGAGCAGGAACGCACCCGGGTGTCACTGCCCGAGAACGTCACCCGGGTCCGGACGGCCCCCCTGTGGGCCCCCGCCGACGACGGGCGGACCTATTCCCGCCGGGAGCGCCGACGGTTCGTGGACTGCTTCGAGGAGCTGGTCCAAGGGGTCTGCACCGGTGAGGCGCAGCCCTTCGCGGCCGGCCTGTACGGGCTCGCCGGACTCGCCCGCGAACAGGGCGGGATGTACGCGGCCCTGCGCTCCGAGTCCGTGGTGCGCGCTCTGGAGTCCGCCTGCCGGGCGCCGGGCGCCACACGCACCGTGCAGACCGCGCAGGTGGTCGACCTGCTGGAGTTCGTGGACGAACTGGAGGTCATGCTGAGGCCGTTGTCCCTCGACTGGTACGGGGAGAACGCCCGGGCCGGGGGCGGCCTCGGCGAGGCCGACATCTGCCACGCGGCCGCGGGAGGCGTGGCGGCGGTCCCCGGACTCCTGGCCAAACGCTTCTTCGGGGTCCCGCTGCTGGTGACCGAGTACGGCGTCCAGCTCCGGGCCCACTACCTGGCCCAGCTCGACACCCGCGGCGAGCCGGAGACCCGCCCCGCCGTACGGGCCCTGCTCGCGGCCTTCCACCTGCGGCTGGCCACCGAGATCTACGCCCGGGCCGACTTCCTGACCCCCGGGAACGCGCACGCCCGGCGCTGGCAGGAGCGGTGCGGGGCCACCCGGGACCGGCTGCGGACCGTCTATCCCGGGATGGAGGCGGACCGATTCGCCACCGTCGGCGAGGCCGCGGACCGGGGGGACCCCGACACCCTGGTGTGGGTCGGCCGGATAGAGCCCGCCAAGGACCTCATCGCCCTGCTGCACGCCTTCACCGTGATCCGCCGGGCCGCGCCCGGCACCCGGCTGCGCATCTTCGCCACGGCCGTGGCCTCCGGCTACCTCACCGACTGCCGCTCCCTGGCCGCCCAGCTCTTCCCCGACGAGGCCGCCGACTCGCGCACGGCCGGGGAGAACCCGGTCACCTTCGAGGAGATCGGCGGACCCGACGCCCCCACCACGGCCGAGGCGTACGGCGCCGGGCGCGTCGTCGTCCTGTCCTCCGTGATCGAGGGCTTCCCGGTCACCCTCGCCGAAGCCATGCTCTGCGGGCGCGCCACCGTCTCCACCGACGTGGGCGCGGTCTGCGAGGTCATCGGGGGCACCGGGCTCGTCGTCCCGCCGCGCAACCCCCGGGCGCTCGCCGAGGCCTGCCTGTCCCTGCTCCAGGACCCCGAGCGGGCGCAGCGGCTCGGCGCCGCCGCCCGGGCGCGGGCCCTGGAGCTCTTCACCGTCGAGCAGAATGTGGCCGCCTTCCAGGAGATCTACCTGCGGCTGCTGGCCAAGGGCTCCGCCCGGCCGGACGACGAGGTCCCCTTCACCCGGCCCCCGGAGGCCCGCGTGCCCGGCCACTGGACCAGCCCGACGTGGGCTCCCGCACCGGAGCCGTCCCCGGAGCCGTCCTCGGAGGCCGCCGTATGACCACCGTCGACCCCCGCGTCACCGTCCCGCCGGCGGCACTCGCAGCGACCCCGCCGCATTCAGCCCCGCCGGCGTTCGAGGCGCGGGGTCCGCGGCGGAGCCCCGGCAGCGGCGCCGCAGAGGTGATGCCGCCCTCCGGTGCACGGTCCGGCGCGGCGCCGTTACCGGGGGCGCTGCCCCCGGACC
>NZ_JBSGZP010000999.1:0-1942 GCF_053611065.1 Streptomyces sp. NPDC054840 | reverse complement strand
CCTTCCGGCTGCGCGAGCGCGCCGGCTGGCAGGTCCGCCTGCGGGAACTCGCCGAAGACGCCGCGGAGTCCGAGGCCCGCGCCGAGGTGTGTCTGGACCGGGCCCGCGCCGCCGACGAGGACCGCCGCGCCGCCCAGCGCGCCGCCGACGACGCCCGCCGCACCGCCCGCGCCCTGCGCGCCGAACGCGCCGAGATCGCCGGCGCCCCCGACCAGCTGCTCGACAGCGACAGCGACAGCGAGGGCGACGGCCCCCGGGCGCCGCTGCCCGACCTGCGCGAGGCCTACCGCGCGGCGTCCCAGCTCTACGAGAAGGTCGGCGTCGGCGCCGACCTGCGCGCCGAGCAGGCCCGCGCCGAGAGCGACGAGAGCGCCGCCCTGGCCGAACTCGACCGCCTCACCAACAAGGTCCGTACCCGGGCCGCCCAGCTCCTCGAAGGCACCGACGGCGCCGACGGCCCCTCCCGGCAGGCCGCGGCCGCCCGCGCCGAGTCCCTCGTGCAGATGCTGGAGACCCGCGCGTCCACCGCGAGCGAGCAGCTCGGCCGACTGCGCGGCGAGGCCGAACGGCACGCCCCCACCGAAGGGGAGGCGCACACCGAACTCCCCGAGGAGCTCGTCCCCGAGGACGTCGAACAGGCCCAGGCCCTGCTGCGTACGGCCGGCGCCCAGCTCGCCGCCCACACCGCGGCCGTGGAGAGCGCCCGGGCCGCCCACGCGGACCTGCTGCGCGCCCACCGCACCGCCGAGGACGGAGCCGGCGGCTTCGACGAGACGGCGGCGATGCTCCGGGACCTGCTGCGCGATCACACCCACCAGGACGACGAGCAGGAGCCGGTACCCCACACCGGCACCCTGGAGGAGGCCCGCCAGTCCGCCACCGAGGCCCGCCGCTCCCTGCGCGGCTGCGCGGCCGACCTCTCGGCCGCCGATTCCGCGGTGCGCGAGGCGAGCGACATCCTGGTCCGGCACGCCAACGCCACCCGCTACGAGCAGGTACGCACCCCCGCGCGCCAGCAGATCCGCGAACTGCCCGCCTCCGCGCTGCCCGAGCACGCGGCGGCCTGGGCGGCGGCCTTCGCGCCCCGGCTGCGCGTTCTCACCGACGAACTGGCGCAGCTGGAGCGCAACCGCGACAGCATCGTCGACCGCCTGCGCGGCCTCGTCGAATCGGCCCTGGCCACGCTCCGCTCCGCGCAGCGGCTCTCGCAGCTCCCCGAGGGCCTCGGCGAATGGTCGGGCCAGGAGTTTCTGCGGATCCGCTTCGAGGAGCCGGACCAGGCCACGCTCACCGAGCGGCTCGGCGAGGTCATCGACGAGGCGACCCGCGCGGCCGTGAAGAAGAACAGCAGTGCCTCCTTCGGCGAGGGCCGCCGTGACGGTATGTCCCTGCTGCTGAGGGGCGTCCAGGCGGCCCTGGAGCCCAAGGGCATCTCCGTGGAGATCCTCAAGCCGGACGCGGTGCTGCGCGCGGAGCGGGTGCCGGTGGGGCAGATGGGCGACGTGTTCTCCGGCGGGCAGCTGCTGACCGCCGCGATCGCGCTGTACTGCACCATGGCGGCGCTGCGCAGCAACGACCGCGGCCGCGACAAGCACCGGCACGCGGGCACGTTGTTCCTCGACAACCCGATCGGCCGTGCCAACGCCACGTACCTGCTGGAGCTCCAGCGGGCCGTCTCCGACGCCCTCGGCGTCCAACTGCTCTACACGACCGGACTGTTCGACACCACGGCCCTCGCCGAGTTCCCGCTGGTGATCCGCCTGCGCAACGACGCGGACCTGCGGGCGGGTCTGAAGTACATCAGCGTCGAGGAACACCTGCGCCCCGGTCTGCCGCAGCAGTCCGCCGAGGCGGAGGCCATCCACGGCGAGATCACGGCCACCCGCATGTTCCGCCGAAGCGGCGTTTCCTGACGCGCGGGCGCACAGGCGCGCCGCCGCCG
>NZ_JBSGZP010000998.1:0-1943 GCF_053611065.1 Streptomyces sp. NPDC054840 | reverse complement strand
GTGCGGGCCAGCAGGACGGCGACCGCCGCCGTACCGGCGGTGGAGGTGCGCAGCACGGAGCGGCCCAGGCGGTAGGGGTGGGCGCCGGCCTCGGCGAAGACCGCCAGTTCCTCCGGGGAGACACCGCCCTCCGGGCCGACCACCAGGACCACGGAACCGGCCTTCGGGAGCTCGGCCGTGGCCAGCGCCTCCGAAGGGGTGTCGCGGTCCTCGTGGAGCACCATCGCCAGGTCGGCGTCGGCCAGCAGCGCCGCGACCTGCTTGGTGGACATGGCTTCGGCCACCTCCGGGAAGCGCACCCGGCGGGACTGCTTGCCCGCCTCCCGGGCCGTGGCCCGCCACTTGGCGAGGGACTTGTTCCCGCGGTCGCCGCGCCACTGCGTGATGCAGCGCGAGGCCTGCCAGGGCACGATCGCGTCCACGCCCGTCTCGGTCATCGTCTCGACGGCCAGCTCGCCCCGGTCCCCCTTGGGAAGGGCCTGGACGACCGTGATCCGGACCGCCGGTTCCGGCTCCTCCGCGACGGTGTGCAGGTCCGTGACGACCAGCCGGTCCTTGCCCTCGGCGGCCTTGACCACGCCCTCCGCCCAGTGGCCGCGCCCGTCCGTGAGGACCACGTCCTCGCCCGGGTTCAGCCGTTTCACGGACACGGCGTGCCGACCCTCCGGCCCGTCCAGGACGAATTCCGGCCCCGCGGGGACCTCTTCCACCACGAAAACCGGGGCGGTCATGACGCACTCCTCATCTGCGTTGCCTTCAACGTGCGCTGCGCCTCGGCCAGTTCGGCCGCCAGCACCTCCACCAGCTCCCCCGCCGGCAGCGGCCGCGCCAGCCGGTGCCCCTGGCCCGCCCACAGGGCCATACCCTGCGCGTCCCCGGCCGCGGCGGCGGCCTTGCGCAGCCCCGAGGTCAGGTGGTGGACCTGCGGGTACGCGGCCGGGGCGTACGGCCCGTGCTCGCGCATGAAGCGGTTCACCAGTCCGCGCGCCGGCCGCCCGGAGAAGGCCCGGGTCAGCTCGGTGCGGACGAACAGCGGGTCCGTGAGCGCCTTCTTGTGCACGGGGTCCGCCCCGGATTCCGGGCAGGCCAGGAAGGCCGTCCCGAGCTGCGCCGACTCCGCGCCGGCCGCCAGCAGGGCCGCGATCTGCGAGCCCCGCATGACCCCGCCCGCCGCGATGATCGGGAGCGCCACGGCCTCCCGTACCTGCGCCACCAGCGCGAGGAGGCCCACGGTCGCCGTGCCGTCGATCTGCGGGTCGTCCCGGTGGGTGCCCTGGTGACCGCCGGCCTCGGCGCCCTGGACGCAGACCGCGTCGGCGCCCGCGTGCTGGGCACTGCGGGCCTCCTCCACGGAGGTCACCGTGACGACGGTGTACGTACCGGCCTTGCGCAGGGCGGCGAGGGCCGCGAAAGCGGGACAGCCGAAGGTGAACGAGACGACCGGGACCGGGTCTTCGAGGAGGATGGCGAGCTTGGCGTCGTAGCCGTCGTCGCTGGTGCCGATGATGTCCTCCTCGGCGAGCGAGATCTCGTACCAGCTCGCCTCACCGGCCAGCTGCCCGCGGTAGGCCTCCACGGCGGCCGGATCGACGTAACCGGTCTGCGGCATGAAGAGGTTGACACCGAAGCGGCGCCGGGTCAGCGCGCGCACCTGCTTGATCTCCTGGTACATCCCGTCCGCGGTCTTGTAGCCGCCGGCCAGGAAGCCCAGTCCGCCCGCCTCGCACACGGCGGCGGCGAGCACGGGGCAGGAGGCGCCGCCCGCCATGGGAGCCTGCACGATCGGGTACGGGGAGAGACCGTTCGGTGCCGTGGACATGGACTGCATCGTGCCACGTCCCGCGCAGGGGGCCGAATCATGGCATTCGCCTGGCATAGTCCGCTTCCCGACCGGCCCTGAGCCGTCGGAGAGCCCCATGGGACGAGCCCGGCCGGGGAATCCC
>NZ_JBSGZP010000997.1:0-1949 GCF_053611065.1 Streptomyces sp. NPDC054840 | reverse complement strand
GCGCACCCCGGCCTCCGCGGCGGCGCGATCGGCCGGCCCGGTGGCCGCCGCGGCGGCCCTCCACACGTCGATGTCCGTCAACACGATCCCGATCCCCCCACTGTCCGACACGCTGTCAGTCCGCCACGATCCGTACCGCTCCGGGGATGTACTCCCGCTGCCGCACGACCCGGTACCAGCCCTTGGGCAGGGGTATGGCGGCGTGCTCCTCGTGCACCACCCGTCCGCCGTCCGGGAGATGCAGCAGCAGCGGGCCGAAGGCGCCCGGTTCGCGGACGAGCCGGCCGGGCCCGAGCACGGCGTGCGCGTGCCCGGTGACCTCGCCGAGCGCGAGGACCATCCGGCCCCGCCCGTCCCGCGGCTCCTGGTCCGCTCCGGCCGCGTACGGCGGCACCGCCGACTCGTCGAGCGGCACGATGAGCACGTCCCCCTGCCGGTACATGGGTGTCCCCTTCCCCCGCGCCGCCCGGTGCGCCGCGTTCTTCTCCGAAGGTAGGGGGCGGGTCTGACAACGGACCGCCGCTCGCGCGCACCCACCCCGCACCCGCCCCGCACCGGCCCTGCCTCGGCCTCTGTCAGTGCCCCTTGGTACAACTTGCAGCACATCGGACGCGACAGGCGAGGAACGGCGGGCACCCCATGAGTTACCCGAGACACCTGACGGAATCGTGCGGACTGCCCGTCTTCGACTTCCCGAGCCCCGGGGACGCGGACACGACGCCCCTGCCCGCGGCGGACGCCGTCGCGTGGCGGATCTCCTGCGACAGCTACGACAGCGAGGAGAGCTGGACCGAGGCGTTCGCCCGGTTCGCCGCCGCGGTCGACACCACCGTGGTCCGCGCGATCGTGGTCGGCTCCTGGGAGGAGGCTTACGAGACCGGGCCCGAGGACATCATCGGCGCCCTCCTCGACGCACGCCTGCGCCTGCCCGCGCTGCGGGGCCTGTTCCTCGGGGACATGGAGTCCGAGCAGTGCGAGGTCTCCTGGATCAACCAGAGCGACGTCGGCCCGCTCCTCGACGGCTTCCCGGAGCTGGAGGAGTTCGGCGTGCGCGGCGGCTCCGGGCTGGTCTTCCCGGCCGTCACGCACCGCAAGCTGCGCTCCCTGACCGTGGAGACCGGCGGGATGCCCGCCGAGGCGGTCCGTGGCGTGGCCGCCAGTGACCTGCCCGCCCTGGAGCACCTCGACCTGTGGCTCGGCACGAGCAACTACGGCGGGGACGCGACGATCACCGACGTGGCGCCCATCCTCGACGGCGACCGCCTGCCGCGCCTGCGTCATCTGGGCCTGCGCAACAGCGACATCCAGGACGAGATCGCCACGGCCGTCGCGTCCGCTCCGGTCGTCGCCCGCCTGGAGACCTTCGACCTGTCCATGGGCGTCCTCACCGACCAGGGCGGCGCCGCCCTGCTCGCCGGCCAGCCCCTGACGCACCTCAAGAAGCTGGACCTGCACCACAACTACCTCGGTGCGCCGCTGCGCGAGCGCTTCCAGGAGGTGCTCGGCGGCGCCGGCGTCACCCTCGACCTGAACCGCGGCCACGCCGAAGAGGACGAGGGCGATGGCCGGGTCTGGCGCTACGTCGCCGTCGGCGAGTAGCGCGCGGGCCATGACGGACCTCGCACCACCGCCGCGCTGGGCGGTCGTCGGCAACCCGGAGAACCGGCGCGTCGCCCTGTTCTCCGGGGCGGTGCGCGACGCCGGGCTGCCCGCACCGCGTGTCGTGCCCTGGACGGACGTCCTGCGCGGGGGCGGCGCGGCCTTCGGCGCCGACGAGATCGTACGGATCGAATCGCCGGGGGAGAACGCCGAGGTGGACCGGCTCCTGCGGGGCGCCGGGGACCCCACCCGGGTGGAGGGCGGGGCCCGCTGGTACGCCGCCTTCACGGCGGCCGTCCGGACGCTGACCGGCGGCCGGCGCCTCGACGACCCCGCCGAACTGGCCGTCC
>NZ_JBSGZP010000996.1:0-1950 GCF_053611065.1 Streptomyces sp. NPDC054840 | reverse complement strand
CGACAACGCCCGCCCGCGGGGCGGCGCGGCCCACGGTGACGCCGGGGCGGACGCCGGTACCGGCGGCGCCGGCCGGCACGGGGGCGGCGGGACCGGAACACCGGCCGGCGGCACCGGAGAGGTGACCGCCGCGCGCCGCGAGGGGGACCGGCTGCGCTTCGTCGGCGCCGCCACCCGGCGGATCGCACGCGGCATCGACCTCGACGAGATCGTGCTGGGCCTGTGCCGGGCCACCGTGCCGACATTCTCGGACGCCATCCTCGTCTACCTGCGCGACCCGCTCCCGGTCGGCGACGAGCGGCCCGTCGGCCCGGTCGTTTTACGGCTCCGGCGCACCGACCGGCTCCGGCCGATCGACGATCTGACGGACATGAGCAGCACCATCGGCGCGGGGATGGACCTCGCCGGGGCCGCGGGGGCCACCGGCGAGCTCGACTTCAGCCAGTTGGCGCTGGTCGGCCCGCAGGGTGACCTGCCCGCGGCCGAGCTGTGCGAGATCCGGCCCGGCGGCGCGCTCGCGGAAGTGCTGCGCGGCGTACGGCCCGTCTTCGCTTCCTCCGCCGCCGCGCGGGCCGCCCTGCCCGAGCTGCTCGGCGTGGACCACCCGCTGCCGCGCGGCAACCGGGCCGTCCTCGCGCCGCTGCGCGGCCGCCGCCGGGTGATCGGCGCCGCCGTCTTCCTGCGCAGCCCCGAGCGGCCCGCCTTCGAGCAGAACGACCTGCTGGTCGCCGCCCAGCTGGCCACCCACACCGCGCTCGGCATCGACAAGGCGGTCCTGTACGGCCGTGAGGCCTACATCGCCGACGAGTTGCAGCGCACCATGCTGCCCGACAGCCTGCCGCAGCCCACCGGGGTGCGGCTCGCCTCCCGCTACCTGCCCGCCGCCGAGACTGCACGGGTCGGCGGCGACTGGTACGACGCCATACCGCTGCCCGGCAGCCGCGTCGCGCTCGTCGTCGGCGATGTCATGGGCCACTCCATGACCTCCGCCGCGATCATGGGCCAGCTCCGTACCACCGCGCAGACCCTCGCGCAGCTGGACCTGCCGCCCGCCGAGGTCCTGCACCACCTGGACGAGCAGGCGCAGCGCCTCGGCTCCGACCGCATGGCCACCTGCCTGTACGCCGTCTACGATCCCGTCGCGCACCGGATCACCATCGCCAACGCGGGCCATCCGCCGCCGGTGCTGCTGCACCTGGGCGGCCGCGCCGAGGTGCTCCGCGTACCTCCCGGCGCCCCCATCGGCGTCGGCGGCGTGGACTTCGAGGCCGTGGAGCTGGACGCGCCCGCCGGGGGCACCCTGCTGCTCTACACCGACGGCCTGGTGGAGTCGCGCCTGCGGGACGTGTGGACCGGTATCGAGCAGCTGCGTGAGCGCCTGGCGACCACCGCCCAGCTGACCGGCCTGGACCACCCGCCGCCGCTGGAGGCGCTCTGCGACGACGTCCTGGACATGCTCGGCCCCGGTGACCGGGACGACGACATCGCGCTGCTCGCGGCCCGGTTCGACGGGATCGCGCCCAGCGACGTCGCGTACTGGTTCCTGGACCCCGAGGAGACCGCCCCGGGCCGGGCCCGCCGGTTCGCCCGCCGCGCCTTGACCCGGTGGGGGCTGGAGGAGCTGAGCGACTCGCTGGAGCTGCTGGTCAGCGAGGTGGTCACCAATGCCGTGCGGTACGCGGAGCGGCCCGTGACCTTGCGCCTGCTGCGTACGGACGTACTGCGCTGCGAGGTCGGAGACGACTCGCCGCAGCTGCCGCGCCAGCGCCGGGCGCGGGACACCGACGAGGGCGGCCGGGGCCTGTTCCTGGTCAACCGGATGGCCCGCCGCTGGGGCGCGACGCGGCTCAGCAGCGGAAAGGTCGTCTGGTTCGAGCTGTCGCTGCCGGGGACGCCCGAGCGGCGCTGATCGCGCGACGACGGACAGACCGCCGCCCCGCAGCCTTGGAA
>NZ_JBSGZP010000995.1:0-1954 GCF_053611065.1 Streptomyces sp. NPDC054840 | reverse complement strand
GTAGGAGAACGGCGTGAAAGCGACGACCCCGGTCCGGCATGCGGACCGGGGTCTCGCGTTCCGGCGATCTTGTGGCAGGATGCTGACCAGGTCACGAGTGACAGCGTTTAGGCCCCGGCTTGCTGTCCGGCAACCCTCCTTCCGTGGCGGGGTGCCCCGGGTGATGACCAGGTCGTAGGCAGCAAGGCCTACGGCAAGCGCGGATCCCTCGACACCAGGGGTCCTGGTCTTCTCGAGGAGCTTTTTCCGTGAGCAAGCGAATGCGATAGGGCGACTCCGCCCCTACTTCACCCTCGGATCAGGGTCACTTCCGTGTACCCCCGCTCAGCGCGGTCCGAGGACTTTCCCGTACCCCGGACGGCCGCAGCGTCGTACCCGCGTACGGGCACACCGAAGCCATTCAGCCCTGCCTGCCGGGAGATACCGCCATGTCCGCATCCCTGAACGCCGCCGTCGCCACCGCCGCCGCAGCCACCGTCGACCCCGCCTGCCCCGGGCCGCTCCCGGTCCTCGGCCGGGACGTCACCGTCCCCCTCGTCACCGGCGGCGAGGTCACCTACGCGGCCCTCGACTACGCTGCCAGCGCCCCCGCCCTGCAGCGGGTCTGGGACGACGTGGCCGCGTACGCCCCGTACTACGGCAGCGTGCACCGCGGCGCCGGATACCTCTCGCAGCTTTCCACCGACCTCTTCGAGCAGAGCCGGGTCACCGTCGCCGAGTTCCTCGACTGCCGCCCCGCCGACCAGGTCGTCTTCACCCGCTCCACGACCGACTCGCTGAACCTGCTCGCCGCCGTACTCCCCGCCGGCTGCCAGGTGTTCGTCTTCGAGACCGAGCACCACGCCTCCCTGCTGCCGTGGGTCGACGCGCGGGTCACGTACCTCGACGCGCCGCGCACCCCGGCCGAAGCCGTCGCCACCCTGGAGCGGGCCCTCGCCGACCGCGACCCTTCCGGTCCCGCGCTGGTATGCGTCACCGGCGCCTCCAACGTCACCGGCGAACTGTGGCCGGTCAGGGAACTCGCCGCGGCCGCGCACGCCCACGGCGCGCGGATCGTCCTGGACGCCGCCCAACTGGCCCCGCATCACCCGGTGTCCGTGCAGGAGCTCGACGTCGACTGGGTCGCCTTCTCCGGACACAAGCTCTACGCGCCCTTCGGCTCGGGCGTGCTCGCCGGGCGCGCGGACTGGCTGCAGGAAGCGCGGCCGTACCTGGCCGGCGGCGGGGCCTCGCGCAAGGTGGCCCGGCGCGAGGACGGCGGCGTGGACGTCGAGTGGCACACCACCGCCGCCCGCCACGAGGCCGGCTCCCCGAACGTCATCGGCGTCTACGCCATCGCCTCCGCCTGCAAGGCCCTGACCGAGGCGGGCTTCGGAAACCTCGTCGCCCGCGAGCAGCAGCTCATCGCGAAGGTCCGGTCGGGCCTGGCGGAGGTCCCGGCGGTCCGGGTCCTCTCCCTCTTCGGGGACGACGCCCCGCGGGTCGGCGTCATCTCCTTCGTGGTGGACGGCTGGAACAGCTCGCACTTCGCCGCCGCCCTGTCCGCGGAGTACGGGATCGGCGTCCGGGACGGCCTGTTCTGCGCACACCCGCTGGTCCGCACCTTGCTGGGCAGCGAGCCGCAGACCCAGGGCGAATGCGGAGCCCCGGAGGCGGCGCCGGGGGAGCGCTCGCTGAACGCGATCCGCGTCAGCTTCGGAGCCGGCACCCCGGACGAGCACGTGGAGCGGTTCGTCCGCGCGGTGAAGGAGCTCGTCGCGGACGGTGCGAAGTGGCGGTACCGCACGGAGGAGGGCCGCTGCGTCCCGGCGGTGTGACCTGCGGTGCCCCTGCGGGGTTGCTCGGCGGTGTCCCCTGCGGGGTGCTCGGTGGTGCGTGGTGCGGGTCGGGCTGCGCCCGGGGCTGGGGGGGCCGCCCCGCGGCGCCGGGGGGGGGGGGGCCCCGGGCCCCCCCC
>NZ_JBSGZP010000994.1:0-1957 GCF_053611065.1 Streptomyces sp. NPDC054840 | reverse complement strand
GTCCAGGGCCGGACCGGAACAGTCCCTCGGCGCCACGGCCGCTGACGCCGTCGACGTAGCGGATGCCGTGGAACGGCTGCCCGGCCACGGCGACGCCCAGCTCCCGGAGGTGGCGTACGCCCCCCGGCATCAGGCCCTCCCCGCAGGCTTTGTCGATGGGGGTGGGCCTCGGCTCCACGACCACGGCCTCGAGGCCGGCGAGCGCGCCGTGGATGGCGGTGGCCAGTCCGGCCGGGCCGCCGCCCGCGATCAGCAGGTCGATCACGAGGCGGCGCCCGCCGCGGGGACGGAGGCGGGCGCCCGCAGCCGGCCGCCGTCGGTCAGTGCGGCGTCCTCGCAGCCGATCCGTACGCGCAGCAGCACCAGATTGAGCACGGTGAAGCCGAGCGCCGTCATCCACGCGGTGTGCACCAGCGGCAACGCGACGCCTTCCGCCACCACCGCCACGTAGTTGGGGTGGCGCAGCAGCCGGTACGGCCCCGCCTCCACCAGCGGCAGCCCGGGAACGACGAGCACCCGGGTGTTCCAGCGCTTCCCGAGGGTGGCGATGCACCACCAGCGAAGGCCCTGGGCGGCCACGGCGACGGCCAGGGCCGACCAGCCGAGCAGGGGCACGAACGGCCGCCCTGCCGCCCAGGGTTCCACCACGCAGCCCACGAGCAGCGCGGTGTGCAGGGCGACCATGGCCGGGTAGTGGCCGCGGCCGTACTCGCGTCCGCCGCGGGCCAGGCTCCACGCGGTGTGACGGCGGGCCGTGATCAGCTCGGCGAGCCGCTCGGCACCGACGAGCCCGATGAGCAGCAGGTAGGGGGTCAGGGAGGCGGGGGCGGTCATGGCGGGGATCGAGATCATCGGGCTCACCAGCGCAGGAGGACGAGTTCGGAAGCGAAGCCGGGACCGAAGGCGAGCATCAGCCCGACCGATCCGGGCGGGGGCGGTCCCGCGCTCTGGACGCCGTCCAGGATGTGCAGGACCGAGGCGGAGGAGAGGTTGCCCACGGCCGCGAGCGAGCGCCGGCTGGCGGCGAAGGCCGCATCCGGCAGCGCGAGGGCGTCCGAGAGGGTGTCGAGGATCTTCGGTCCGCCCGGATGGCAGATCCACGCGTCGACGTCCGCGGGTTTGAGGTCGTGCGCGGCGAGGAAGGCCTCGACCTCCTCGGCCACGTGCAGCCTGACCAGGTCGGGCAGTTCGCGGCCCAGCACCATGCGCATCCCCCAATGGCCGATGTCCCAGCCGAGGAGGTGCTCGGTGCCCGGGTAGAGGCGACTGCGGGCGGCCACCACCTCGGGTCCGGCGCCGGTGGGGTGCAGGGGATGGTCGCGGCCCACCGCCACCAGGGCGGCCGCGCCGTCGCCGAACAGGGCTCCGGCCACCAGGTTCGCCATCGAGGCGTCGGTGGACTGGAGGGTGAGGGAGCAGAACTCGGTGGACAGCAGGAGGGCCGCGTGGCCGGAACGGCCCGTCAGATGGTCGTGGACATGTCCCACTCCGGCGGCGCCGGCCGCGCAGCCGAGGCCGAAGAGCGGTACCCGTCGTACGTCCGGACGCAGACCCGCGCGGGCGGCGAGACGGGCCTCCAGCGAGGGCGTCGCGAGCCCGGTCACGGTGGTCGACATGACCAGATCGACCTCGCCGGCCGCCAGACCGGCGTCGTGGAGGGCGAGTTCGAGGGCCCGGCCGCCTAGCTCCAGTGCCGTCTCGATGAAGAGGGCGTTCGTCGCGCCGAAGTCGTTCCCCGGACCGTACCGCTCCAGCGGCAACGCGAGATGGCGGCCTTCCACGCGCACCGAGCCGTGGACGCGGCGCAGCAGAGCGGTGTCGGAGCCCGGTGGCAGGAAGCGGGCGAGCGCATCCGTGATCTCGGACTGGGGATAACGATGGGGCGGGAACACGCTGCGCACTGCCAGAACACGTGTCATTCGTTCACCATAGAAAACAACTGACACATCATTATGAA
>NZ_JBSGZP010000993.1:0-1966 GCF_053611065.1 Streptomyces sp. NPDC054840 | reverse complement strand
CCTCCTGGACGACGCGGTACACGGCCCGGTCGACGGCCCGCGGCAGCGCGGCGGGCGCCGGTGAGCCCTCCACCCGCAGCCGGACGTCGAGTCCCGCCTCGACGGCCCCGTCCACCAGTCCCTCGATCGCGGTGAGCCCGGTGTCCGAACCGCTACCCGGCCCGGGCTCCGGGTCCGAGGGTTCGCGCAGGACGCCGATCACCTCGCCGAGCCGGTCCACGGCCGCGCCGGCCCGGGACCTGATGTCCCGCGCGGCGGTGCGGTGGGCCTCGGGGAGGCCGGTGGCCAGCTGCAGCGCTCCCGCCGACAGGGCGATGAGGCTGAGTTCGTGGCCGAGGAGGTCGTGCATGTCCTGCGCGATCCTGGTCCGCTCGCGCAGTCGGGCCTGTTCGGCGAGCAGCCGCTGTTCCCTCTCCAGCCGCGCGGCCCGCTCCCATCCGGCGCGCACCAGTTCGCGGTACTGGCGCACGAAGCGGCCGGCGAACCACGGAAGCATCGCCGCGCACAGCAGCACCAGTACGAACCGGGTCGCCCACCCGAGCCACTCGGGTACCAGGACCACGGCCGGCACGGCTGCCACGAGCAGCAGGGCCAGGGCCGCCGCCGCGCTCCGGCCCGGCCCGGGCCCGCGGCCGGCGGCGTACGAGCAGAGCGCCGCCGGTATCCCCCACCACAGGTCGGCCATGCCGGCCCCGACGGCGGCGATCGCTGCGGTGAACAGCCCTGCGGACAGCACCTGTTGCGGCACCGACGGCTTGATGATCAGTGATCTCACGTACCCGACCCTACGGAACTCCCCCGGGCCGGCACCGCTCGGCGGACGGGCCGGCCGTACCGGCGCGGGGGTCCCGACCGCGTACGCTCGGCGGATGGCGAAATACTTCGACGTTCACCCCGAGAATCCCCAGCGGCGCACCATCGACAGCGTGGTCGACATGATCCGTGGCGGGAAGCTCGTCGCATACCCGACCGACTCCTGCTTCGCGCTGGGCTGCCAGCTGGGCAACCGCGACGGCATCAGCCGAATCCGGTCGATCCGGAACCTGGACGACCGTCACCACTTCACCCTGGTGTGCCAGAACTTCGCCCAGCTGGGCCGGTTCGTCCACATCGACAACGACGTGTTCCGCGCCATCAAGGCGGCGACCCCCGGCAGTTACACCTTCATCCTCCCCGCGACGTCGGAGGTGCCGCGCCAGCTGCTGCACCCGAAGAAGAAGACGGTCGGCGTCCGGATTCCCGACCACGTCGTCACTCAGGCGCTGCTCGCCGAGCTGGGCGAGCCGCTGCTCTCCAGCACCCTGCTGCTGCCCGACGAGCCCGAGCCGATGACGCAGGGCTGGGAGATCAAGGAGCGGCTCGACCACGAGGTGGACGCCGTACTGGATTCGGGTGACTGCGGTACCGAGCCGACCACCGTCATCGACTTCTCCGGCGGTGAGGTCGAGATCGTACGCCGGGGCGCGGGCGACACCAGCCGGTTCGAGTAGGCACCCCCGGCCCCCGTTCACGGCGCGGATGCCGGGCTCACGTCCGGGTAGATGCCCAGGTACCGGTACGCGCCGGATTCGACCTGGTAGAGGTGGGCGGTGCGGGGTCTGGTCAGCACGTGGGTGTCGGGGTCGAAGGACAGCGGCTTGGCCAGGCCCTCGTGGGCCGTCCGGAAGATCCGGCGGGTCACACCCGCCCGGTCCCGCCCCTCCTCCCCCAGCGCGGTCAGGACCGCGCCCAGCAGGCCCACGGCGTCGTACGCCTCGGTGGCCCAGCGGGCAGGCGGTTGCCCGTACGCGGCACGGTGGGCGACGACGAACGCGGCTGCCGCGGGAACGGCCGACGGATCGGCGAAAAGGGCGCTGAACAGCCAGCCCTCGGCGGCCGGACCGGCGTCCGCCAGGAAGGCCGGTTCCATGGCGTGCTGGATGCCCATCCGCCGGCCCTGGAATCCGCTCTCGGTCAGCGCGCGGGC
>NZ_JBSGZP010000992.1:0-1966 GCF_053611065.1 Streptomyces sp. NPDC054840 | reverse complement strand
CCACCCGCCGATGTCCCCGGTGCCCTCGGGCGAGCCGGTGCGCCTGGGCGGTTCGCCGGTGCCGATCGGGCCCGGTCCGCGCGCGAGCGTCGCGGCGCCGGCCGCGCACGCCTCGTCCGCCGCCGCGGACTCGGCGACCGGCTGGATCCGCCCGCCCGGCGGGTCGGTGGCCACCCCCTCGGCGGTGCAGCCCGTACCGAGCCCCGGCCCGTCCCCGGACAGCGGCCGCTGGCGGCCCTGGCGCTTCCGCATGTCCAACGAGGTCTGGGGCACGCCCACCGTCGCCGGGAACCTGCTCTACGTGACCTCCTTCGAGGTCCACGCGCTGGACGTGGCGAGCGGCCGGCGCCAGTTCAAGACCCGCGACGTCGCCTGGTCCATGGCCGTCGCCGACGGCCGGATCCACGCCTCCGACGGACCTTCCCTCTACGCACTCGACGCCGGTGACGGCTCCGAGCGGTGGCGGCTGTCCACCGACGCCTGGGTGTACGCGCTGCGTGCCGAACGCGGCACGGTCGTCACCGCCACCCGTGGCGGCGGAGTACAGGGCCGCGAGGCCTCCAACGGTCACAAACTGTGGGAGCTGACCGGAGCGCAGAGCGACTTCGAGACCCCGGAGGCGGCCCCCGTCCTCCACGACGGCACGGTGTACGTGTGGCAGGACGCCCGGCTGCGCGCCCTGGACGCCCGTACCGGCCGCGAGTCCTGGTCCTACCCGATCGGCGACGCGGCCGCGTGCGGGAACGTGCCCGTCCGGGTCACACCGGCCGCGGACGGCAATGTCTACGTCGCCGCCGGCACCCGGGTCATCTCGGTGGACCGGGCCTCCGGCCGGGTCCGCTGGCACTTCGAGGCCCCCGCGGTCTTCCTGGCGCCCCCGGCGTTCGCCCCGGGCGCGGCCGTCACGGGCGGCGGGGTCTACCTCGTCGACTACCTGGGTACGGTCTACGCCCTCGACGCGGCCACCGGCCACGACCGCTGGCGGATCGCGACGGAGGGACGGCAGTCCGCGGACCCGGTGGTGGTCGCGAACGGCAATGTCCACCTGGGCGCGGGCAGCGCGCTGTACACGCTCGACGCGGTCACCGGCACCCCGAAGTGGCGGTTCGCGGCGGGCGGCGAGATCACCGGCCTGCCGGCGGTCGCGGACGGCCGTGTGCACTTCGGTTCGGCGGACCACTGCCTGTACACGCTGGACGCGGCGGGCGGCCAGTTGCGCTGGAAGCTGGCCACGGGCGGCGAGATCACGGGCGCCCCGGTGGCGGACGCGGGCGTGGTCTACGCATGCAGCAAGGACCGCTGCGTGTACGCCCTCGACGCGGCGAAGGGTACGGGCACCCGTACGAGCGGTTGACCTGCCCGGAGGCGGGGCTGCGGCCCCGCCGCGTAGCGCACCGCACCGGGAGTGACAGGATGGACCCCATGAGCAACGTCTACTTCGACATCACCATCAACGGCGCCCCCGCCGGCCGCATCGTCTTCAACCTCTTCGACGAGGTCGTCCCGAAGACCGCGCAGAACTTCCGTGAGCTGTGCACCGGCCAGAACGGCTACGGCTACGCCGGCTCGGGCTTCCACCGCGTCATCCCCCAGTTCATGCTGCAGGGCGGTGACTTCACCAACCACAACGGCACCGGTGGCAAGAGCATCTACGGCGAGAAGTTCGAGGACGAGAACTTCAAGCTGAAGCACGACCGCCCCTACCTGCTGTCGATGGCGAACGCGGGCCGCAACACCAACGGCTCGCAGTTCTTCATCACCACCGTGGTCACCTCGTGGCTCGACGGCAAGCACGTCGTCTTCGGCGAGGTCGTCTCGGGCCAGGAGCTCGTCGACCAGATCGAGGCCCTGGGCTCCCAGTCCGGCGCCCCCAAGGGCAAGGTCGAGATCGCGGCCTCCGGCGTCGTCGACGCCGCCTGATCCCCACCCGCCGGACCGGTCGGTCGGCCCCGCCCCTCCGGGGGAC
>NZ_JBSGZP010000991.1:0-1971 GCF_053611065.1 Streptomyces sp. NPDC054840 | reverse complement strand
CCCCTCCGCCAGGCCGCCCGCTTCGTGCCGGCACTTTCCACCAGGCCGCCCGCTTCGTCCCGGCCCTGCTGGAGCGGGTGACCGTGGATTCGTGCTGGAGTTCGGCGATCACGACACCATGGTCAGCACGATCTTGCCTTGGATGTGGCCCTGCGCGGCTCGCCTGTGTGCGCTGCCCGCCTCGGGCAGCGGGTAGGTGCTGTCCACCCCGACCTGGAGCGTGCCCGCGTCGAGCAGGCACCCGATCTCGGCGAGCTGGGGGCCGTTGGAACGCACCTGAATGTTCGAGACTGAGATGCCCAGACGCGCCGTCTCTTCCGGGTCGTACTGGGCGAAGAACACCGGAAGCATGGTCCCGCCGCGCTTGAGCACGGTCAGGAAGCGTGAGCTGTCCGGGCCACCGACGGTGTCGATCACCAGGTCGACACCGCTGACCACGTCCGCGGCCTGCTTCCTGGTGTAGTCGAGGAACTCATCGGCGCCGAGCTTGCGCAGGAACTGCTCGTGCCGGCCCGAGGCCACCGCGATCACGTGTGCCCCCTTCCATTTCGCCAACTGCACCGCGAAGTGGCCCACTCCACCGGCGGCCCCGTTGACGAGCACGGTCATACCTGGCGTGATCGGCACGGGCCGGTGCACCTGGCCGGTGAAAGGAGACGGTAGGTCGTGGCCGAGATCAACCAAGTACTGCCAGGCCGTGAGCACGGCCATGGGTGCACCGGCCGCCTGCACGTGGTCGATACCGGCCGGCTTGTGAGCGAGGTCCGAAGCCGGCGCGGCCACGTACTCGGCGTACGTCCGGCCGTCGAATCCGGGGAACCGCAGCATGCCGAAGACCTCGTCACCGACGGCGAACCCCGGCACGTCCGGAGCGACCGCCTCGACCACGCCCGACATGTCCGTTCCCGGGATCAGGGGGAACTCCAGCGCCGGCCTCATCTCGGCCGGCATGACCTTCAGCCCCTCACGCAGGTACCAATCCGGCGGATTGATGCCGGCCGCGTGCACCCGGACGAGCACCTCGCCCGGGCCGATGTCGGGAACCGGCACCTCGTCATACTGCAGAACTTCCGGCCCGCCCGCTTCGCGGAACTGAATCGCCTTCATCGCGCCTGTCGCTTTCTCGGGGAAACGGTGTTCCCTCAGTCAAGGCCCAGGAAGGCATGGCCGTCCAAGACCGGTTCGGCAACCCCGTCATTCCGAAACGGCATGACGCGTACGCTGGAAAGGTGAACGATCTCGGACAGGACCTGGAACTGCGGCTGGTGCGCTACTTCACCGTGGTGGCGGCGCATGAGCACTTCGGCCGGGCGGCCGCGCACTTGCACGTGGCCCAGCCGGCGCTGAGCCGCCAGATCCAACGGCTCGAGAAGTATCTCGGCGTACGTCTGCTGGACCGCGTACCCCAGGGCACCCGGCTCACTCCGGCCGGCCAGACGTTCCTCCCCCGGGCACAAGCCCTGCTCCAGGCCGCCCGCCACGCCGAGTTGGCCGTGCGGGAACAAGCCGAGACCGAACGCATCGCCATCGGCTACGTCGAAGACCTGGTGATCACGTCCGTCGTACAGGAACTGAGCCGCCGTTACCCGGAGGCCGAGATCGCCACCCGTTATCTGAGCTGCCGCGACGTCGGGGCGCTGTCCGACGAGCGCGTCGACGCCCTGATCGCGCGCGCCCCGCTGCCGCTCGCCGCCGACGACGTACTCACCACTCCGCTGTACGAAGAGCCCCGGATGCTCGTGGTCCCGCGCGGCCATCCCTTGGCCGACCGTGTGTCGGTGACCGCGGAAGAGCTGGCCGGCGAGGAGGCGGCGCCGTGCGTGTTCGAGACCGCGGACTGGACTTCCTACCGGATCCTCGGAGTCGGCGTCCCGCCGATCGAGAGCTACGAGGACAAGCTCGAACTCGTCGCGAGTGGCAGGGCGATCGCCGTGCTACCGGTCGGCGATCGGCGCAGCTCACTGCGTCACG
>NZ_JBSGZP010000990.1:0-1974 GCF_053611065.1 Streptomyces sp. NPDC054840 | reverse complement strand
GCACGGCACCGGACGCCTCGGGCTCGGCCGACAAGATCCGAAAGAGACGGCCTAGGGCCGTTCGGAGGGGATCATGCTGGGGACGGTGGGGAGCACGACGCCCCTCGAAACCTCGGACACCTCGCCGCCGCCTGCGGCGATGGCCATGAGGTCGGGCAGTTCATAGGGCTCCGCGGCGTCGAGGTCGACCTGGTAGCCGATGTCCCCGAGACTCGCCGCCGTCAGCCGGCTCAGCGGATTGCCGGCGTCGGCGATCCGCGGTGACATCAGCTCGTTGCGGAAGACCAGCTCACGCCAGTGGCTGCCCGCGCTTCCCGGACCGCCGACATTCGCGACCGGGACCGGCAGGGGGTGCCCGGACCCCCGGAGCACACCGAACTCCCGCATGGCCCCGGGACCGACGAAGGTGGGGTTCGGGCTCGGGAAGTCCTTCAGCAGACCGAAGCTGTCCCAGACCAGGCCGGTGATTCCCAGGCAGTGACCCATCTCGTGGGTGATGACGTCGAGCAGTGTGCCCTCGTCCTCCATCTGGCCCAGGTCGGCCGTGTCGAACCGCATGATGGCCTTCGCGGGGAGGCGTGCTCCCGTGGTCGCCGACTCGGGTCGGAATATGCGCGGACCCGCCTCCCCGAGGACGCCGAAGACGCCGTCGAGCGGCACGCCCTCAGCGTCGATCAAGAGGTCGTCGACGACGACGTCGCCACTGAAATCGTGAATGACCGCCGTCTCCAGGTCACCCACGATGACACTTGCCCAGCGTTCGGCGGCCTCGGCGAAGACATCCTGCTGGCCGTTCGTCAGACCGCCGATGAACCGCACCTCGATCTGGAACGGGGAGGTCGTCGCTGCGAGCAGCTCCGCGCGACCGGCGTCCGCAACCGCCCTGTAGGTCTCGAAAGCGTAGGTGGTGCGCCTGCCCATGACTACCACTCCCATCACCTATACCATGATTTACCTATACAAATAACGCTAAAGGACAATGGAGTTGTAGACAGGGCAACCAAAAGGTTGAAGGTTCTCCGGACCGCGCGAGAAGGCCGGGTGCCCGGGTCCGGATCACCATGAATGACGGCGAGACCCTGTCGCGGGCGGCACCCTCTGCTAGATTGGTCTATACCACCATATCCACTCCAGATCGGCAGGCCCCGCGTGGAAGTTGTCATCGTCCCGGACGCCAAGGCAGGCGGCGAGCTCATCGCGGAGGCCATGGCCGCCCTGGTGCGGCGCAAGCCCGACGCCCTGCTCGGCGTGGCGACCGGCTCTACCCCGCTGCCCGTCTACGAGGCCCTCGCCGCCAAGGTCAGGGCCGGGCAGGTCGACGCCTCCCGGGCCCGGATCTGCCAGCTCGACGAGTACGTCGGCCTGCCCGCCGGGCACCCCGAGTCCTACCGCGCGGTCGTGCTCCGCGAGGTCGTCGAGCCCCTGGGCCTGTCCGCGTCCTCGTTCATGGGCCCCGACGGCTCGGCCGAGAACATCGTCGCGGCGTGCGAGGCCTACGACCGCGCCCTGGCCGAGGCCGGGGGCGTCGACCTCCAGCTGCTGGGCATCGGCACGGACGGCCACATCGGCTTCAACGAGCCCTGCTCCTCCCTCGCCTCCCGCACCCGCATCAAGACGCTGACGGAGCAGACCCGCGTGGACAACGCGCGCTTCTTCGACAACGACCTGGAGCAGGTGCCGCACCACGTCATCACCCAAGGCATCGGCACCATCCTCGACGCCCGCCACCTGGTCCTGCTGGCCACCGGCGAAGGCAAGGCCGAGGCCGTCGCGCAGACCGTCGAGGGCCCGCTGTCCGCGCTCGTCCCGGCCTCCGCGCTGCAGCTGCACCGGCACGCCACGGTGATCGTGGACGAGGCCGCCGCCGCGAAGCTGAAGTTGGCCGACTACTTCCGCCACACCTACGCCAACAAGCCGTCCTGGCAGGGACTGTAGGCCTCACGCACGCGCGCACGACGAAGGGCCGGACTCCCC
>NZ_JBSGZP010000989.1:0-1977 GCF_053611065.1 Streptomyces sp. NPDC054840 | reverse complement strand
GTCCCGGCGGACCACCCGCGGCGGGGGCTGCTGCGCCACCGCAAGATCGACGCGTGGCGGCGCCACGGTCCGGACGCCGGCCTGCACACGGCGCGCGCCGGGGAGCTGGTGCGGGAGACCTGGCAGCTGGTACGCCCGCTGCTGGACTGGGTGGCGGCCCGCGAACTCACCCCACAGCCCCGCGACCGAGGAGTTGACGTATCGTCATGAGCATCGGGACTTTCGAGACCGTCGACCTGCGCAGTGACACGGTGACCCGGCCGGGACCCGGGATGCGGGCCGCGATGGCCTCGGCCGAGGTCGGCGACGACCTGTTCGGGGAGGACCCGACCGTCCGTGAGCTGGAGGACCGGCTCGCCGGGCTCTTCGGCTTCTCCGGGGCGCTGTTCACCCCGACCGGGGTGATGGCCAACCAGATCGCCCTCCAGCTCCTCGTCGGTCCCGGCGAGGAGCTGGTGTGCGACGCCGAGGCACACATCCTGGCGCACGAGGAGGCCTCCCCGGCCCGCTACGGCGGAATCCAGACGCGCACGGTGACGGCGGAGCGGGGAGTGGTCACCGCGGGCCTGCTGGCCGGGGTGGTCCGGCGGGGGAACCCGTACACGCTCGGCACCCGTGCGGTGGAGGTGGAGCAGACCCACACCCGGGCGGGCGGTACGGTCCACCCGCTGGACACGCTGCGCGCCGTGCGCGAACTGGCGTCCGGCACGGGTCTGGCGGTCCACATGGACGGGGCCCGGATCTGGAACGCGATGGCAGCGACGGACACCTCGGCGCACGCGTACGGGCAGACGGTCGACTCGCTGTCCGTGTGCCTGTCGAAGGGCCTGGGCGCGCCCGTCGGGTCGGTGCTCCTGCTGGCGGCCGAACAGCTGCCGCGGGCGCGGAAGTTGCGGCACGGTCTGGGCGGCGGCATGCGCCAGTCGGGCATCCTGGCGGCTGCGGGTCTGTACGCCCTGGACCACCACGTGGAGCGGATCGCCGAGGACCACGCCAATGCCGCGCTGCTGGCGGCGGGGCTGCGGGACGCGGGGTTCACCGTGCGCCCGCCGGAGACCAACATCGTCCTCATCGAGGTTCCCGGCGCCGACGAGGTCGTCGCACGGGCCGCCAAGGAAGGAGTACTGGTGACCGCGCCCGGCCCGGAGACGGTCCGGCTGGTCACTCATCTGGACGCAGGACGACAGGCGTGCCGGCGGGCCCTCGGGGTGCTGGCCGCCGTGATGACCGAAGTCGTCACCGGGACGCGGGACACCGCGGCCGCGGGACGCCCGTAAGAAGCGGAAGAGAGCGAAGTAGCAGCATGAGTTTAGAAGTACGGCCCGCCACGGCGGATCTGTGGGACGACATCCGCCAGGTGCTCCAGCCGAAGAAGAGCGCGCACACGTGCTGGTGCATGGCGTGGCGGCTGTCCACCGGCGACTACGGGCGGCTCACGGCGGACGAGCGGGGCGAGCACCTGCGCGGCCTCATGGAGAAGGCCGATCCGCCGCCCGGGGTCCTCGGGTTCCTGGACGGCGAGGTGGCCGGCTGGTGCAACGTGGCGCCGCGCCGCCAGCTCGACCGGCTGACCTCCTCGAAGACGATCACACCGGTGGACGATCTGCCCGTGTGGTCGGTGACCTGCTTCGTCGTACGCAAGGACTTCCGCGGCAAGGGGGTCGCCTCCGGCCTGCTGGAGGGGGCCGTCGAGCACGCGCGCGCCCACGGTGCGCCCGCCGTCGAGGGGTATCCGGTGGACCCCGAGGGCGGCCGGGTGAATCCGACCCTCGCCTATGTCGGGACGATGGACATGTTCGAGCGGGCGGGCTTCCGCCGGGTCCACCGCACCGAGGCCAAGAGCGACAAGCGGCACCGCTGGGTCATGCGCCGCGACCTGGTCTGACGATCCTCGTTTGACGGTCCTGGCCTGACGGACCTGGTCTGACGGACCTGGTCTGACGGTTCCGGCCTGACGGTTGCGGCCCGGCCGTACGC
>NZ_JBSGZP010000988.1:0-1978 GCF_053611065.1 Streptomyces sp. NPDC054840 | reverse complement strand
ACTTCTGGCCGCGCGAACGCGACTGGCCCTTCTCCTCGACCACGGGGGACAGCGCCGGAGCCCCGATGCCCGGCGCCGCGGCGCCGCCGGTCGGCGTCGTCGGCCGGGAACAGCTCGGCGACTTCGACGTCGCCCGGCTCACCGCCACCGACCCGGACGCCCTGAGGAACTGGCTGGAGAGCAACGGCTTCGCACTCCCCGAGCGCCTCGCCACGGAGGTCAAGCCGTACGTGGACCAGAGCTGGGAGTACGTGGCCGTACGGCTCGCCCCCCGGGAACAGGGCAAGCCGCTGCGGGGGGACCTGGACCCGCTGAGGATCCGCTTCGAGAGCGACCGGCTGGTCTACCCGATGCGGCTCTCCCGCATGGCGAAGACACCGCAATCCCTCGGCCTGTACGTCCTCGCCGACCACCGCATGGAGCCCGCCTCCCCGATCGGCGGCTCCGCACCCGAGGTGACCTTCGCGGGGACCGTCCACCCCGAGCGCGGCCCGCTCGCCGAACTGGCGGGCGCCGAGCCGGTCTTCCTCACCGCCATCGACCAGCGGTTCCCCGTACCGGGGCGGATCGACGCCGACCACGAACTGCGCGCCACCGCCGAGGACACCCCGTACCGCCGGGCGATCTACCACGACAAGCTGCTCACGGCGGGCGGGGTCCCGGTCTGGCTCCTGACGCTGGCGGCCGTCGTGGTGGCACTGACGGCTTCGGCCGTCGCGGTGCTCCGCGTCCGCGGCCGCCGGCCGAACCCCACCGGAGCCGTGGTCTGACCCGGACGGGGTCACGTCGGACCGGGCGGGTACTCACGTCGATGTGAGTACCCGCCCCGATGTGCCGCACCACCCGACCCCGTACGGTCCTGACCATGCCTTCCGTACCGTCCTCTGCTCCAGCGGCGCCGTTCCGGCCGCAGCCGCAGCCGCACCCGCACCCGCGTCCTCGTCCCGTGTACGCGGCGCTGGTACTCGGCGTTGCCGCACTCCTCCTGGCCACCTGCTGGGGCGCGTACCGCTTGTGGAACGGCGCACCGTACCCCGAGGCCGATCCCGCGATCGTCGCCGCCCGGCTCGCCGCCGAGGCCGAGCGCGTCCAGGACGACCTCGCCCTGCCCGCCGACGCCGACTCGCCGCCCGATCGGTTGGAGACGGGTGCCTGTTACTACCGGGGACTGCGTTCCCTCGCCCACATCGACCAGGGCCGCCCGGACGTCCGCAGCTTCGTACTCGACCGGCGGACCACCGGTGTTCCGGAGGACACCGCCCGGACCGCCCAGGAGCGCGTCCGCGCCCGGCTGTCGCAGCAGGGCTGGAAGCTCGTCAGCGAGAACATCTCCGACATGGGTTTCCGGTACGAGGACCGGAGCACCGGCGACCAGGTCGATGTGAACTGGTACGAACCCACCGGGACGCTCGCCGTCAGCATCCACGCCCCCTGCGGGAAGGTCCCCGGCGGGTAGGCGCCCGCCCCGGCGGGCCTGATCCGCACCCCCGGCAGCCACCCCCGCCCCCCGGTCTTGACGCGCGAGCGCCGGGCGACCAGCCTTGCACCCGAGTTACCGACAGGTAAGGGGAAAAGGGTGGTTTCCATGGAAGAGGACGGCGTACGACGGCGCGAACAGGACGAGGACGACGCGGAGTCGATGTTCCAGGGGGTCGCGCGCCAGGCCGAGCTGGTCCGCACCGGCAAGACCACCTCACGCGCCCTCGTCGAAGCCGCGCTGCGCCGCATCGCGCGGACCGACGCCGTCCTCGGCGCCTTCCGCGTCGTCCTCGCCGAGCAGGCCCTCGCCGAGGCCGATGCCCGTGACGCGGCTGAGTCGACCGGTCCGCTCCACGGCGTACCCGTCGCCGTCAAGGACGAGCTGGACGTCGCGGGTCAGGTCACCACCTTCGGCGGCTCCGCCAACCGGACCCCCGTGGCCGCCGATTCCGAAGCGGTACGCCGCCTGCGCGCCGCCGGAGCCGTCGTCATCGGCAAG
>NZ_JBSGZP010000987.1:0-1984 GCF_053611065.1 Streptomyces sp. NPDC054840 | reverse complement strand
GCTTCACGGCGATCCGGGTGGGACTACTCCCACTCGATGGTGCCCGGGGGCTTGCTCGTGCAGTCGAGGACCACCCGGTTCACCTCCGGCACCTCGTTGGTGATGCGGGTCGAGATCCGGGCGAGGACCTCGTACGGCATGCGCGTCCAGTCCGCGGTCATCGCGTCCTCGGAGGAGACGGGGCGCAGCACGATCGGGTGGCCGTAGGTGCGGCCGTCGCCCTGGACGCCGACGCTGCGGACGTCCGCGAGCAGGACGACCGGGCACTGCCAGATCTCGCGGTCGAGGCCGGCCGCGGTCAGCTCGTGGCGGGCGATGGCGTCGGCCTCGCGGAGCAGGTCCAGGCGCTCCTTGGTGACCTCGCCGACGATGCGGATGCCGAGGCCGGGGCCCGGGAAGGGCTGGCGCTGGACGATCTCCTCGGGCAGGCCGAGCTCCTGGCCGACCATCCGGACCTCGTCCTTGAACAGCTGGCGCAGCGGCTCGACGAGCTCGAACTCGATGTCGTCGGGCAGCCCGCCCACGTTGTGGTGGGACTTGATGTTGGCGGTGCCGGTGCCGCCGCCGGACTCGACGACGTCCGGGTACAGGGTGCCCTGTACGAGGAAGGCCACCGCGGGGCCCTCCTCCTGGAGGATCTCCAGCTGGGCCTGCTCGAAGACGCGGATGAACTCGCGACCGATGATCTTGCGCTTGGCCTCCGGGTCGGAGACGCCGGCAAGCGCGGCCAGGAAACGCTCCTGCGCGTCGACGACCTTGAGCTGCACGCCGGTCGCGGCGACGAAGTCCTTCTCGACCTGCTCGGTCTCGCCCTTGCGCATCAGGCCGTGGTCGACGTAGACGCAGGTCAGCTGCGAGCCGATGGCCTTCTGCACGAGGGCCGCGGCGACCGCGGAGTCCACGCCGCCGGAGAGGCCGCAGATGGCGCGCTTGTCGCCGACCTGCTCACGGATCGCCGCGACCTGCTCCTCGACGATGTTGCCGGTGGTCCAGGTGGGGGCGAGGCCCGCGCCGCGGTAGAGGAAGTGCTCCAGGATCTGCTGGCCGTGCGTGGAGTGCATCACCTCGGGGTGGTACTGCACGCCGTACAGCTTCTTCTCGTCGTTCTCGAAGGCCGCGACCGGGACGACGTTCGTCGACGCGGTGACGGTGAAGCCCTCGGGGGCGGCGGAGCAGGCGTCGCCGTGGGACATCCACACCGACTGGTCGTCGGGGGTGCCCTCGAAGAGGGTGGAGCCGGCCTTGGAGACGGCCAGCGGGGTGCGGCCGTACTCGCGGGCGCCGGTGTTGTCGACCTGGCCGCCGAGCGTGACGGCCATCAGCTGGAAGCCGTAGCACATGCCGAAGACGGGGACGCCGGCCTCGAAGATCGCGCGGTCGAGCTGGGGGGCACCCTCCTCGTACACGGAGGACGGGCCGCCGGAGAGGATGATCGCCTTCGGGTTCTTGGCCAGCATCTCGTCGACGGGCATCGAGCTCGGCACGATCTCGCTGTAGACCCGTGCTTCGCGGACGCGGCGGGCGATGAGCTGGGCGTACTGGGCGCCGAAGTCGACGACGAGAACCGTGTCCGGGGCGCTGTCGTGGGCGGCGGAGGGTGCTTCTGGCACGGGGCGGCCTTCCGGCGGAAGAGGTGGCTGTTTTGTCGATTCTAACGGGGGACGCCGGGCCCTCTTCGTCTCACCATCCGAATCCCGGCGCCTCCGCCGCCCGGCGCGCCCGGTCGATCACGCACCGTGCGTCCGGCCCATGACGGCGGACTCGCGGCGGGCCTGCCGGACCCGGAGGCCGGTGGCGTCACGCACGCCACCGAGTCGTCTCACCATCCGAACGCGATTGGCCCGGAAGGGGACGGACGGTAACATCCCTCCCATGCGCAAGCAGCTGAGCTTCCTCTTTACCTATGGCACCGGTCGGTCCGGTCGCCATGGGTCCTCGTGATGCTCGCTTGAGCCACTGACTTCCCCGAGCGCCCCGGTCCGAC
>NZ_JBSGZP010000986.1:0-1986 GCF_053611065.1 Streptomyces sp. NPDC054840 | reverse complement strand
GTCCGTTGCGGGGCTTTTCTGCGTTCACGGCCCGAATTTCGGAGCGCCGGATAATGCGGGTGAGCCGGCGCCGGCCCGTCGTTAAGATCCCGGGCATGAGCGATGACTACGTGATCAGGGACGTACGGGTCGACGAGTGGGAGAAGGCCAAGGAGCTGCGGTTGGTGGCGCTCCGGGATCCGGCCGCGGCCGTGGCCTTCCTGGAGACCGAGGAGGGGGCGCTCGCCCAGGACGACGAGTTCTGGCAGCAGCGTGCCGCGCGGGCTGCCGAGGGAAGGGGTGCCCGGCAGTTCATCGCCGAGGCCGGCGACGGGCGGTGGGTCGGGTCAGTCACCGTACTCATCGAAGCGCAGGGCAGCATCGACTACTTCGGCGAGGCCGTCGCGCAGCAGCAGGGCCACCTGGTCGGGGTGTTCGTACGGCCCGAGCAGCGAGGCAGCGGGCTCGTGGAGAGGCTGTTCGACGCCGCGCTGGAATGGGCCTGGTCGCTGGAGGAGCCGGCGACCGATCGGGTGCGGCTGTTCGTGCACGAGGACAACCCGAGGGCGGAGAGCTTCTACCGGCGCTACGGGTTCGAGGCCAGTGGTCTGCTGATACCGCTGGCGACGGGCGCCAAGGAGCGGGAGTACCTCTACGCGCGCCCGGGAGCGTGAGGAGGGAAGAGGACGCTCCGGTCGAGGAGCGGTTCCTGTCGGTCGAGTGCCATGCCGATGGGACGGCTCTGGCGGCCTTCGGCCAGGGGCTTCCGGCGTTGGCGGCGAACGAGGCTGCCGTGTTCCTCGGGTACAACTACGCGGACGTCCCGGTGGGAAGGCGGTACGCGTGCTGCTTCCGGCGTGACGACGCGCAGGTCGTCGAGCGGGTGACCACTACCGTCGTCGCAGTCACCCAGCAGTACGGACACGCCTGGGACCACATTCCCCACGGGTGGAAGACGCTGTGCGTGCTGCGGTTCGAGCCCGGAATCCCGGCGATGGTCCGGCACCTACCGTACGGGGGGCTCTGGTTCGACCATCGCGCGTCGGTGTGCGTCTCGGACACGGACACGTGGGGCATGCACGTCGCCGTAGGGCAGGCCCTCTAGGGGAGAAGGACTTCCGGCCAGCGGGAGCGGGCCTGTTCGCGGCTGCGGCACAGGGCGAGCAGGGGGAGCGTTCCGTCGGTCAGGAGTTCCTGGAGCTGGGGGATCGGGGCCACGGCGGCGACGTCGTCCAGCACCAGGGAAAGTGGTGGGTCGAGCCGACCGTGGGATGACCGTGCGGCCATGCGGCGGCCGTGCTCGACCACGTGAGAGGCGAGTGCGGTGAGCAAGGGCATCGCACCCGGGTGGGTACGGGGATCCTCCAGAGCTTCACCCACCAGATAGAGGGTGCCCCCTTCGGCGACGAATGATGCCAGGGCGAGGGCATCGGCCCGGTTCGGGTTGCAGGCCTCACGGATGTGGATCGAGGTCATGCAGGCCAGGGCACGGGCCGTCAGGCTCTGCGCGAGCTCGCGGCGTTCGGGGTGGGCGGTGAGGGCGCTCTCCAACTCCCCGGCCGCGCCGGGGGCGGCCTGGGGGTGGGTGCGCAGGACCCGGACCGGGTCCTGGGCGCTGTTGCCCTGCGCCCAGCGGTGGAGCAGCTTGAAGGGGCGGTCGTCCAGGGCGGCGGCCTGCAGCCAGCTGCGCAGGAGGGTTTCCGCGGTGTCGGCCACCGCCGCGTCCATGCGGGCCTGGGGGCGTACGGGGGCCAGCAGGGCGATCGCGCGGGCGGCGGCCGTGTCGCGGTCGGCGCAGCCCTCGGCCGGGTTCCAGTGCATGCGGGCCGGGGTGTCGCACAGGTGGGAGGGGTCGTAGAGGAGGACCGGGCCGAGTTTGGCGCGGGCGTCCTTGGTTTCGGCCCAGAGGGTGGGGGAGGAGGTCATGACGAGAGCCGCCCCCTCGATCTCGCCGATACGGTGGGCGGCTGCGCGGAGGCGGTCGTCGGGGCCGCCGTAGACGAGACC
>NZ_JBSGZP010000985.1:0-1999 GCF_053611065.1 Streptomyces sp. NPDC054840 | reverse complement strand
GCTGGGATGCGCTCCGGGGCCAAAGACTTCAGACGCGTCAGGCGTTGACGCAGGTGTTGCCGAAGGCCGGGTTCAGCAGGCCGATCACCGAGACCGTGTTGCCGCAGACGTTCACGGGAACGTGGACGGGGACCTGGAGCACGTTGCCGGACAGGACACCGGGCGAGCCGATGGCCGCACCCTGGGCACCCGCGTCGGCGGCAGCCAGACCCGCACCCGCGAGAACCAGGCCACCAGTGGCAGCCGCAGCGGCGACAACCTTCTTGATCATTGTTCCTCCTAGTAGGCAATTGCGGTCCCAGCCGCGGACCGCAACACCTGTAACGAGGAGGGATCACCGGGGCTACGAGCGTATGAGTGCATTCACTCTTCTCAGTGGAATGCGCACACCTTCTCGAATCTCAGGCGTTGTCGATGAATCGGTCGAGCACCCGCACACCGAACTTCAGTCCGTCGACCGGCACCCGCTCGTCCACACCGTGGAACATCCCGGCGAAGTCCAGCTCCGGCGGCAGCTGCAGCGGCGCGAAGCCGAAGCAGCGGATGCCGAGGTCGTCGAAGGACTTGGCGTCCGTACCGCCCGACAGCATGTACGGGACCGCCCGCGCGATCGGGTCCTCGGCCTTCAGGGCGCCCTGCATGGCGTCCACCAGCCTGCCGTCGAAGTCCGTCTCCAGGGCCTTGTCGCCGTGCACGTCCTCCCGCTTCACGCGCGGGCCGAGGATCCGGTCCAGGTCGGCGAAGAACTCGTCCTCGTAGCCCGGCAGGAAACGGCCGTCGACGTGGGCCGTCGCCTGGCCGGGAACGACGTTGACCTTGTAGCCGGCGCCGAGCATCGTCGGGGCGGCCGAGTTGCGCAGCGTCGCGCCGACCATCTTGGCGATGCCGCCGAGCTTGGCGAGGGTCGCGTCCATGTTGTCCGGGTCCAGGGGGGTCCCGAGCGCGTCGGAGAGCTCGTCCAGGAAGCTGCGCACGGTCTTGGTCACGCGGACCGGCCACTGGTGGCGGCCGAGTCTGCCGACGGCCTCGCACAGCTCCGTGATGGCGTTGTCGCTGTTGGTCATGGAGCCGTGGCCCGCGGTGCCCTCCACCGTGAGCCGCATCCAGTGCATGCCCTTCTGGGCGGTTTCCACGAGGTAGAGCCGCAGGTTCTCGTTCACCGTGAAGGAGAACCCGCCGACCTCCCCGATCGCCTCGGTGACGCCCTCGAAGAGGCCCGGGTGCTTGTCGACGAGGTGTCGGGCCCCATAGATGCCGCCCGCCTCCTCGTCGGCGAGGAAGGCCAGCACGATGTCGCGCGGGGGCTTGCGGCCGCTGCGCATCCGGTCGCGCACGACGGCCAGCGTCATCGCGTCCATGTCCTTCATGTCGACGGCGCCGCGGCCCCACACGCAGCCGTCGGCGATCTCGCCGGCGAAGGGGTCGTACGTCCAGTCGGCGGCGTTGGCCGGAACCACGTCGGTGTGCCCGTGGATCAGCAGCGCCGGTCGCGAGGGGTCCTCCCCCTCGATCCGCGCCACGGTCGAGGCGCGCCCCTTGTGCGATTCGAAGATCTGCGGCTCCAGTCCGACCTCGGCGAGCTTCTCGGCGACCCATTCCGCCGCCTTGCGCTCCCCGGGGCCCGAGTGGTCCCCGTAGTTGCTGGTGTCGATCCGGATGAGGTCCCGGCAGAGGTCGACCACCTCGTCCTCGCCGGAGACGGTCCTGCCCGTGCTCGACTCGCTCACGCTGCTTCCTCCCACTGATCAGTACCGAACCCCCATCCTCCCGCGCCGGGCCGCTCCGCCCAAGGGCGATCCCCGGTCGTCGGGTGGTGTGATCGAGGACCTCGGAATGTTTGGTAATGTTTTCCACGTCGGAACGGCCCGCGAGGGACGCGAGACAGACACCTTGTCCGGGTGGCGGAATGGCAGACGCGCTAGCTTGAGGTGCTAGTGCCCTTTATCGGGCGTGGGGGTTCAAGTCCCCCCTCGGACACCATGGTCAGACGACCTGGAAG
>NZ_JBSGZP010000984.1:0-2000 GCF_053611065.1 Streptomyces sp. NPDC054840 | reverse complement strand
CATACGGGCGCCGTGACCGACTACGTCAAGCACCTGCCCACAGGGGCTTGCCGGAGGGGCCGGTCGCCGTCTGGGAAATCGACAACGCCCGGCGCCGGCTCCGGGCCCGCGTCCCCGCGATCTTCTCGCCCGTCGCCGGCAGCCGGCTCCTCGTGATCCCGGTTGTCGTCTCGATCCTGCTGACGGCCCCGCAGGGCGACGACGCGCGGGGGTTCGCGGCAGCCGTCCCGGTGGCCGCCCTGCCGGTCTGGTTCCGCTGCCTTCCGGTGGCCACCCTGTTCGCCTCACTCGCCCTCGCGTTCGAGGAGCGCAGGCGCGAACGGGCGCGGGAACGGGAGGAGTCGCGCGGCTCCGATTCCTCCACCGGCGGTGGCTGCGGAGGGGGATGCGGCGGATGGTGCGGGGGCTGCGGCTGACCCGGCGCTCCTGGGAACGTCAGGGCGCGAGTACGTCCAGTTCCTCCAGCGCGCCCACCGCGATGCGGCGGGTCAGTGCCTCGGCCCGCGCCGCGTCCCCCTCGCGGACCGCCTCGGCCACCTGGACGTGCAGGGTCACGGCGGCGGGGTCGGGATCATGGAACATCACCGCGTGTTCGGTGCGGCCTGTCAATACCTCGGCGACGACGTCCCCGAGGCGGGCGAACATCTCGTTCCCCGAGGCGTTCAGTACGACGCGGTGGAAGGCGATGTCGTGCCGCAGGTAGCCGTCGAGCTGGTGGCCGCGCGAGGTGCGGACCATGCCGAGGGCCGCCTCCGTGAGTTCGGCGCACTGCTCGGGTGTGGCCAGCTTCGCGGCGAGCCCGGCCGCGACCGGCTCGATCGCGGAGCGCAGCACGGTGAGGGAACGCAGCTGCCGAGGCCGGTCGGTGCCGGCCAGGCGCCAGCGGATCACGCGCGGGTCGTAGACGTTCCACTCGTCGGTGGGGCGCACCGTGACGCCGACCCGGCGGCGGGATTCGACCAGGTGCATCGACTCCAGGACGCGGACGACCTCACGGACGACGGTGCGGGAGGCGTCGAAGCGTTCGGCGATCTCGTCCGTGCGCAGGACGCTGCCGGGCCGGCACTCCCCCGCCGTGATCGCGAGCCCGAGGGTGTCCAGCACATGGGTGTGGAGTCCCTGTCCCTGTCCCTGTCCAGGACTGCCGTCGGTGGTCATGGCGCAAGCGTACGGTGACGCCTTCGCCGACAGAAGATGTGATGTTTTCGACGTGAAGCTTGAATACGTAGTACTTAATGCGCTTCAGTAGTGCCACAGGAACCGATGTCGACGAGGACAGCGAGGTAGGCGTGAGCACCCAGCGCGTCATTGTGGTGATGGGCGTGGCCGGCACGGGCAAGACGACCGTGGGCCAATTGCTCGCCGAGGCACTCGGCGTTCCCTACGCGGAGGGCGACGCCTTCCACCCGGCCGCGAATGTGGCCAAGATGTCGGCCGGCACCCCGCTGGACGACGCCGACCGCGTGCCCTGGCTGGACGCCATCGGCGAATGGATCCGCAACAGCGCCGACCTGCGCGGCGGGGTGATCGCCGCCTCCTCGCTCAAGCGCGCCTACCGTGACCGGCTGCGCGCCGCGGCCCCCGGGGCCGTCTTCGTCCACCTCGCCGGTGAGCGCCCGCTGATCGAGGCGCGCATGGCGGCACGCAGGGGCCATTTCATGCCCACCACCTTGCTCGACTCGCAGTTCGCCACGCTGGAGCCGCTCCAGGCCGACGAACTCGGCGTCGTCATCGAGGTGTCCGGATCCCCGCAAGACGTCACCGAGCGGGTGTTGGCCGCGCTGCGACGGCTCCCGGCACACGAGAACTGAGGAAACGTCACAAAGACCATCGTCTCGGCGGTCGGCTGGCTGGGCGTCGTACTGCCGCTGTCACTGGTCATGGAGCGGTTTCAGCTGGGCGGCGGCCAGGGCGAGGCCGCCCGCCGCCGTCGCGCAGCGGGCCGCCAGCCTGGCGACCTCGGCCCGCAGGGCCTCGTTCCCCGGGCCGCGCCACTCCGG
>NZ_JBSGZP010000983.1:0-2004 GCF_053611065.1 Streptomyces sp. NPDC054840 | reverse complement strand
GCCCCTCCACCGAGGGACGCCCGAGCGAGATCCCGGCCCCCGACTACGAAGTCGCCGTCTTCGAGAACCGCTTCCCCTCCCTCGCCGGCGACACCGGCCGCTGCGAGGTCATCTGCTTCACCTCCGACCACCTGACCTCCTTCGCCGAGCTCGACGAGGAGCGCGCCGCGCTCGTCCTCGCCGCCTGGAGCGACCGCACCGCCGACCTCGCCGCCCGCGAAGGCGTCCAACAGGTCTACTGCTTCGAGAACCGAGGCACCGAGATCGGCGTCACCCTCGCCCATCCGCACGGCCAGATCTACGCCTTCCCCTTCGTCACGCCGCGCACCACCCGGATGCTCGCCACCGTCGCCGCCCACCGCGAGCGCACCGGCGGCAACCTCTTCGAGGAGGTCCTGGCCGCCGAGCGCGCCGAAGGAACCCGTGTCGTCCTCGAAACGGAGCACTGGACCGCCTTCGTGCCCTTCGCGGCGCGCTGGCCGTACGAGGTCCACCTCTACCCCCGCCACCGGGTCCCCGACCTGCCCGCCCTCGGCGACGCGGCGCGCGCCGAGTTCCCCCGGGTCTACCTGGAGCTGCTGCGCCGGTTCGACCGGCTCTTCGACCGGCCCGAACCGACCCCGTACATCTCCGCCTGGCACCAGGCCCCGACGGGCGAGGGCCGGGCGGACTTCGCACTCCACCTGGAGCTCTTCACGATCCGCCGGACCGCGGACAAGCTGAAGTACCTGGCCGGGACCGAATCCGGCATGGAGGCCTACATGAACGACGTCCGGCCCGAGGACGCGGCCGCGCGGCTACGGGAGGTGGCGAGCGGGTGAGCGGGTCGGCACAGGACGACTTCCAGCAGCTGTACGGGTACCCGCCCGAGGGGGTCTGGGCGGCCCCGGGCCGGGTCAACCTGATCGGCGAACACACCGACTACAACGACGGCTTCGCCCTGCCCTTCGCCCTCCCGCAGCGCACCGAGGTGGCCGCCGCCCGGCGCACCGACCGGATCCTGCGGGTCCACTCCGCCGACGCCCCCTCCGGCGCCGTCACCCTCGACCTCGCCGGTCTCGATCCGGCGTGCCCTCCCCAGGGCGCCGCGAGCTGGGCCGCCTACCCCGCCGGGGTCGCATGGGCCCTGCTGGACGCCGGACTTCCGGCCGGCGGCGCCGATCTGCACGTACGGTCCGACGTACCGACCGGAGCCGGCCTGTCCTCCTCCGCCGCCCTGGAGGTGGCCACCGCGCTGGCCCTCACCGACCTGTACGGGCTCCCGCTCACCCGCCCCGAACTGGCAGCGCTCGCCCGGCGCGCCGAGAACGCGTACGTCGGCGTCCCCTGCGGGATCATGGACCAGACGGCCTCGGCCTGCGCGACCGGGGGACACGCCCTCCACCTGGACACCCGCAGCCTCGACCGGCGCCACATCCCCTTCGACTGCGCGGCGGCCGGCCTGCGCCTCCTCGTCATCGACACCCGGGTCACGCACGCACTGGCCGACGGGGCCTACGCCCAGCGCCGGGCCTCCTGCCACCGGGCGGCCGGGGCCCTGGGCCTGCCCGCCCTGCGCGACCTCCCGTACGAGGAGCTGGAGCAGACCCTGACCCGCCTGGAGGACCCGGTCGGGCGCAAGCGGGTCCGGCACGTCGTGACCGAGAACGAACGGGTCCTGCGCATCGAGGAACTGCTGCGCGCGGGCCGGCTGCGCGAGGCGGGCCCGCTGCTCACGGAAGGCCACCTCTCGCTGCGCGACGACTACGAGGTGTCCTGCCCCGAGCTGGACCTGGCGGTCTCCACGGCGAACGCCGCAGGCGCGTACGGCTCCCGCATGACCGGCGGCGGCTTCGGCGGTTCGGCGCTGTCCCTGATCGACGCGGACGCCGAACAGGCGGTGACCCGGGCGGTGACGCACGCCTTCCTCCGCGCGGACTTCACACCACCGCGCGTCACGACGGCATTCCCGTCCCCCGGCGCCGTCCGCCTCCTCTAGGTCGTCGCTTTCGGATCTTGCCGGGC
>NZ_JBSGZP010000982.1:0-2007 GCF_053611065.1 Streptomyces sp. NPDC054840 | reverse complement strand
CCGGCCCGGCGCCGGCCCCGCCGGCCACGTGGCGCCGGGCCGTATGCCCTCCACCGCCTCGGCACGGCCGCCTGCCCGCCTGCGGCGGGCCACCGGCCGATGCCTGTCCTCGCCCCGTGACGGACACCATCACCGCGCTCTCCGCCACCGAACTCCGCGCCCACCGCGACGAATTCGCCGCCCTGCTCCTCGCCACGGTCGACGCAGGCTCGTCCCGCGGCTTCCTCCCCGGGCTCGACCGGCGCGCCGCCGCCTGAGGGGACTCCCTGCTGCCCGCCGTCGAGGACGGCTCCCTCGCGCCGTGGGTCTCCCGCACCGGCGGCGACGGCCGGATCGACGGCGCCGTGAGCGGGTACCGGGAGACCGAGTCGAAGGGCGGCCACCCACCGAGCCGCGCGCATTCGTGGTCCACCCGGCAGCCCGCGGCCGGGGTACCGCCCGCGCCCCCCTCCCCGGGGCCGAGTCGGCCGCCGCCCGCGCCGGGGTGGTGCTGCTGTTCCTGGACACCGGGACCGGCAGCGCAGCCGAGCGGGTCCACCGCTCCGCGAGCCGGACGGAGGCCGACAGCACCCCGACCACACCACCGACCCGGAGGCCGGCGCAACCCCACGACCCTCTTCTCCGAGCAGCTCCGCGGCGCCCACGGGTGACCTCGCCCGCCGCGCGGCGTTAGACCCGTAGCCGCCGGCCACCGAGCGAGGGAGACCGTATGTCCGCAGCATCGCCCGCCGCACCCCTGACCCGCCGCGCGGTTCTCCGTACGGCCTTCACCGCGGCTGTGCTCGCCGGTACGGCCGCGGCCCTGGCCCCGGTACTGCGCGCCCGGCGCCCCCGGCAGACCCTCACCCCGGCGCCGCTCGCCGAGGAGGAGACGTACCGCGGCCGGCACATCGCCGTCGACGTCGCCGGGGTCCGGATCGACGGCCGCCCGCTGCACGTCATGCGCCGAGCCGACGGGAGTTACCTCAGCGGGATCAACCACTTCCAGTCCTATTCCACGCCCCTGGAACTGGCCCGGGCCGCCGTCGACGAACTGGGCACCGCCCAGCTCGCCTTCGCGGCCCCGCACCACGGCTGACTGACCCACGGGAACGGGAGGAGCCCCGCATTGCACACCCGGCAGAACCAGAAGAACCTCACCAGCACCCAGAAGAAGCGGTTCACCGCGGCGGTGCTGGAACTCAAGCGCACGGGCGCCTACGACGCCCTGGTGCGCACCCACGACAAGTACTTCGTGCCCGACCGTGACCGCAAACTGCGCGTCGGGCACATGTGTCCGTCCTTCTTCCCCTGGCACCGGCGCTACCTGCTGGAGTTCGAACGGCAGTTACAGGCGATCGACCCGGGCGTGAGCGTCCCGTACTGGGACTGGACCACCGACACGAGCCCGGTCTCCTCCCTCTGGGCCGACGACTTCCTCGGCGGCACCGGCCGGACGAGCGACCGCAAGGTGATGACCGGGCCGTTCGCCTACGACACGGGCAACTGGACGGTGACCGTGGGCATCACCGAGTCCGCGTTCCTCACCCGCAACCTCGGCCGGCCGCAGAACCCGATCACCCTGCCCACCGCGGCAGAACTCCAGTGGGCCATCGACGACCCGACCTACGACGTCTCCCCCTGGGACTCCACGGCCACCGCGGGTGGCTTCCGCAACAAGCTGGAGGGCTGGTCGGCCCCCAGGAGCGAGCGCTGGCGCAACCACAACAAGGTCCACCAGTGGATCGGCGGCCACATGACGGGCGGTACGGCGCCCAACGACCCGGCGTTCTGGCTCCACCACGCCTTCGTCGACCTGGTCTGGGACCGCTGGCAGCAGAAGCACCCCCGCTCCGGCTACCTGCCCGCCGCCCCTCTCGCCGTCGGCGACCTCCAGCGCGGCCGGGTGATCGCCCTCGACGAGCCGATGCCCCCCTGGAACATCACCCCGCGCGAGATGTCCGGCCACCAGGGCCTCTACCGCTACGAATGACGCGGCCCGCCCCCTGCGCACGCAGGGGGCACGGG
>NZ_JBSGZP010000981.1:0-2019 GCF_053611065.1 Streptomyces sp. NPDC054840 | reverse complement strand
GCCGGGGGCCGGTCAGGCCGAGGGCTCCCGGCGGTTCCTCAGGGCCAGGCCCGCGAGGAGGGCACCGACCGCCGCGCACAGCACGACGGTGACACCGGACCAGGCCACGGTGCCGCCCACCGCGCCCGCCAGCGGGTCGTACCGCAGCGACCCGCCCAGCACGTGCAGGGCGACCACCCCGAGAGCGGTGGCCGCGCCCGCCCGCCAGACCGTCGTGGTGTCCCGTAGGGCCACCAGCGCGCCGCTCACCAGGCAGAGCACGGTGACGAGGAGGGGCAGGTAGTCGACGGGTGCGGCGAACGGCAGGGCCGTCAGGTCGTTCGGCAGGTGCAGGGCGCCGCTGACCAGCAGGGCCATCGCGACGGGCCAGCGCAGGACGCGCCGCAGCACCCGGTCGCGGGAGGCGACGGGCGGGTCGACGGGAGCGGTGCGCCGGGGCGGCGCCTGGTATGGGGCTTCGTACAGCTCCGGGTACCGCGGCTCGTACGGTGCCTCATGCCTCTCCTCGGGGGGCCGAGCGGAGGGCTCCGCGTGCGGGCCGGACGGGTCGGCGTCCGGTGCGGCCGGACCGGCGGGCCCGGCGCTGCCGCCGCGCTCCGTCTCGGCCGCGTCCTCCTTGCCGAGGATGGTCACCAGCAGGGCGACGTCCTCGATGGACCGTCCGACGGCGGCGGCGCGCAGCGTGAGGCCCGCCTCGGCGACCTCGTGCGGCGACTCGCCCAGCAGGGCGACCATCCGTCGTACGTCCTGCACGGGTCGGGTCACGGCGGCCGTGCGCAGCGCGTCGTGCCCGGCGTCGGGCAGCGGGCCGCCCTCCGTGAGGAGGCTCACGAGCGCGGTGACCTCCTCGACCGGCCGGCAGGTGGCCGTCGTCTCCAGCAAGGTCCGCATGGGCGGGGGCGTGGTCGGCTCGTCCGGTGCTATGGGGTCGGGGGTTCCGTCGCGGTCTTCGTGCTGTTTCGCCGCGAGGGTGATGGGGTCATTCATGGAAAGCTCCGTTCGCCGACGCGCGGGTCTACGCAATCGCGCGCCGGTCATCGTGCGTCATGGGAAGCGCACGTTTTGTTACATTGAGTGCCACTTCCGGTGACTGCGCCATTCGGGGCGGGCAAACGGGGGTCTCCACCCGGGTCCCGGGCCCCGAAGGGGAAAGGGCGTCGGCCGTGACCGACTTTCGCCAGTTCAGTCGCCGGTGGGCCCTGGTGCTCCCCGTCGTGTTGCTGCTGCTGGGCGTCGCGCCCGGTCCGGACCGGCTCGTCGTGGACACCGACCGGGGGCCGGTACGGGGCCGGGCGCACGGCGCGTACGACACCTTCGGGGGGATCCCCTTCGCCGCTCCCCCGACCGGCCCGCTGCGCTGGCGGCTGCCGGAGCCGGTGCCGCACTGGCGGGGCGTACGCGATGCCGGGACGCCCGGTCCGCGCTGTGCGCAGCTGCCGGCGGTCGGGGTGGGCGGGCCGATCGGCTCGGAGGACTGCCTGTACCTCAACGTCACCGCTCCGGGGGGCCGGGCCGCTGCCGGGGGCCGGGGGCGGCCCGTCATGGTCTGGTTCCACGGCGGCGGCTTCTTCAGCGGCGCGGGCGACACGTACCGGCCCGAGCGGCTCGCCGGGCAGGACGGCGCGGTGGTCGTGACCGTGAACTACCGGCTGGGTGTTTTCGGCCTGTTCGGCCATCCCGAGCTCGGCGGGGCACCCGGTTTCGCCCTCGCGGACCAGCGGGCGGCGCTTCGCTGGGTACGGGCGAACGCGGCGCGCTTCGGTGCCGACCCGGGCAACGTCACCGTTTTCGGCGAATCGGCGGGGGCCCTCAGCGTCTGCGCGCACCTCACCTCCCCCGCGTCGGCGGGCCTGTTCCAGCGGGCGATCGTGCAGAGCGGCTCGTGCTCGACCACGGCACCGCCGCGATCCCTGCTGCCCGGCCTCGGCAGGTACGAGCCCTTCGTGCCGGAGTCCCGTACGGTCGCGGACGGCGCCCTGGCGGCGGCCGGGCTCGGCTGCGACCGGCCCGGAGGGGTGC
>NZ_JBSGZP010000980.1:0-2032 GCF_053611065.1 Streptomyces sp. NPDC054840 | reverse complement strand
GAGCTCGGGCCGCACGGCCTCGTCCGTCGCCTGCTCCCACCGCCCCGGGTCGGCGCACCAGGCGTCCGCCCGGGGCAGTGCGGCGACGGTGGTGTTGACGGCGGCCACCGCCACCATCGCCGGCAGGGCCTCGCCCGCGGACCCCAGGAGCAGTCGGAGCCGGTCGGCGGCGCGGGCCGCGGCGGCCTCGGCGCGCGGGCTCCGCGGCCCCGGCAGATGGCTGCGCACGGAGGCAGCGGCGGCCTCCGCGGCGGCCTCCGCGACCGCCCGCGGGTCCGCGCCGGACCCCAGCAGGGCGCACACCACCGACCCGGACAGCTCCCGCGCCAGGTCGACGAGGTCCACCTCGCCGCCCCGGTCCAGCGGCGCGAGCCGGCGTACGAGCAACGGCCGCCAGAGCGAGCGGAGATCCTCGACCCCGGCCCCGCCCAGAGAACCGGCGAGGCCCCGCCGGTCAGCCCGGTGCCCGGCGCCCTCCTGGTCGAACAGCACACCCCCGCCCCCGCCGTCGCCCAGGGCGGACCGCGCGGCGGCGCCCGTCGTGCCGGCCGCCGTCCGGTCGAGCGGCAGCCGGGTCAGGGCGTCCCGGTAGGCCGCCGGGCCGTGAACCAGCAGGGTCCGGCCGAGCCGGCGCACCGGCCGCCCGCGGGTCGCGGCGAGCAGCCCGAAGAGCAGCGGACGGCCGCGCAGATAGACCCGGCGGTCCCGCCGCCGGGCGCGTGCCTGGGAGACGGTGTTCATCGGCCGGACACCTCCAGCCGGCGCGCCGCCAGCGCGGCCGTCGCCGCCCGGTCCGGTTTGCGTGAACGCCCCGACAGCGGGATCCGCGCGAGCAGCAGGGCGTCGGGCCGGGCCGTGCCCATCCGCCGGACCGGCTCCGACAGGGCGGCGCGCAGCGCCTGTTCGTCCGTACCGCGCCGCGGCTGGACGACGGCGACGAGCCGTTCGTCGCCGTCGCCCGCCGGGATCCCGACGAGCACGGCCAGCTCCACCCCCGGCACGTGCAGGGCGGGCTCGTACAGCCCCGGGTAGATGTTCTCCGCCCGGCGCAGCACCATGTCCTTGCTCCTGCCTTCGAGGACGATGCGGCCCGCACCGTCCAGGCGCGCCCGGTCGCCCGTTCGCACCCACGGGTCGGGCTCCTCCCCGAGGTAGCGATGGCGGGCGGCGGGGCCGGACAGCAGCAGCTGCCCGCTCCCGTCCCGCTCGGCGCGTACGCCGGGCAGCGGCGCCCCGACCAGGTCCCCGCGCTCCCCGGCCTCCTCGAAGGCGGACTTCTCCCGCCCCTCGACCGCGGCGGCCGGGAACAGTTCGGTCAGCGCGTACACCCCCCAGGCCTCGGCCGCGCCCGCCGCGCGTACCCGCTCCAGCAGACCGGCGCCGGCCGGGGCCGAGCCCGTCCACACCCGGCCGTGGAACCGGGCGCCCGCGCCCAGAGCGTCCCGCAGCCGGGGCGGGGTCAGATAGGTGTCCTCGGGCCGCAGCCGGTGCAACTGGCGGGCCAGCACCCGGGGGTCGGCCGCCGGGAGGGCTACGGCGGCGCCGCGCGCCAGCGCGGGGACGAGGACGAAGAAGGTACCGCCGAGCACAGGCCGGTCCCCGTGCGCGTCGAAGAGGGCGCGTACGGTGGTCATGCCGGCGGCCAGGCTCGCCCGGGTGTGGACGACTGCCCGCGGCACGGAGGTGGTCCCGGAGGTGAACACGATCACCGCGTCGGCGTCCCCGTCCAGATCGGCGCCGGACGCGGGCACACCATGGCGGGGCGCGCCCAGGTCCAGCGAGGGCGCGCAGCCCGGCAGCCGGGGCCCGACCGTGGCCACCGGCCCCAGTTCGGCCAGGTCCGGCAGCGCCAGGCGCGCCCGGCGGGCCAGCGGCCGGGCCCAGCCCGCCACCGCCTGCGCGGCCGCGTCGGCCAGCACCAGCGCGGGCCGGGCCAGCGCGAGGCGGGCCCGCAGCACGTCGGGCCCGGCCCCCGGGTCCAGTACGGCCCCGCGCAGCCCGAGCCGCCACAGTGCGAGCAGCACGGCGAGGG
>NZ_JBSGZP010000979.1:0-2039 GCF_053611065.1 Streptomyces sp. NPDC054840 | reverse complement strand
GGCCCGCAGGGCCGAGACCACGTACTCGTCGACCTCGAAGGTCGTCAGCATCACCACGCGCACGTCGGCGAGTTCCGGGTCCGCGCTGATCATGCGGGTGGCGGCGAGCCCGTCGGTGCCGGGCATCCGGATGTCCATGAGGACGACGTCGGGGCGCGTCCGGCGGGCGAGTTCGACGGCCTGGGCCCCGTCGGAGGCCTCCCCGACGACTTCCATGTCGGGTTCGGAGTCGACGAGCACCTTGAAGGCGCTGCGCAGGAGCGCCTGGTCGTCGGCGAGCAGCACCCTGACGGGCGCGGCGGAGGGCAGGTCCGTCGCAGAGTGGTCCACGGGGTGAGGGTACGCGGGAGCGTCGTCCGCCCGCTCAGCCGAGGGCGAGGACGATCAGGGCGGTGGTCGCCGCGACCTCGGCCAGGGCACCGAAGACGTCGCCGGTGACCCCGTCGAAGCGGCGTACGCAGCGGCGGAGCAGCAGTTCCGCGGCGAGCAGGGCGGCGAGGACCGCGGCCGCGCTCCGGCCGGCGGCGGGCAGGCCCAGGGGCAGGGCGGCGGCCGCGGCCGCGGCGACGGTGAGCGCGGCGATCAGGGCGGCCGCCCGGCGCGGGAGCACTCCGGCGACGGCGGCGCCGAGTCCCCCGGGGCGGGCCGCCGGGACGCCTTCGCGGCAGGCCAGGGTCATGGCGAGGCGGGCCGCCACGGCGGCTGCCACCGCGGCGAGGGCGCCCCGGATCCAGCTGTCGGCATAGATCTCGGACAGGGCGGCCACCTGAAGGAGCAGCACGATCACCAGGGTGACGACGCCGAAGGGGCCGATGTCGGACTGCTTCATGATCCGCAGGGCCTCGTCGGCCGGTTTGGCGCTCCCGAGGCCGTCGGCCGTGTCGGCGAGACCGTCCAGGTGCAGGGCCCGGGTCAGCGCGGCCGGTCCGGCGACGGTGAGGGTCGCCGCGAGCAGCGGGCCCCCGCCGAGCAGCAGCAGGCACACTCCGGGCAGGGCCGCGAGCCCGCCCACGACCAGTCCGGCGAGCGGGGCGCAGGCCATTCCGGTGCGCGCGGCGGGGCGGTCCCAGCGGGTGATGCGGGCGGGCAGCACGGTGAGGGTGCCGAACGCGAAACGGACGCCGTCGAGGAACGAGGCGCGTTCCGCGGGCGGCGTCTGGGGCGGGCCGTCGAACGAATCTGTCATCGGCGGGAACGGTACCCGCTCGGCGCGGGCGGTAAATTACCCACTACATGCCAAATAGGGAGTCAGTGGGATGGGTCACTGGTGGTATCGGAACATCGTCGAGCCCGGGAAGCTGCCGCTCCTGCTCGCCCTGCTCTCCTTCGTGCTGTCGTTCCTGGTCACCCGCGTGATCACCCGGCTGATCCGGGCCGGCCGGGGCCCCTTCAAGAACGTCTCGCCGGGCGGCCTGCACATCCACCACGTGGTGCCGGGCGTGATCCTCGTGATCATCGGCGGCTTCGGCGCGGTCGGCAGCGGACGGTACGGCTTCGGGGCGTGGGTCTCGGCGGTGCTCTTCGGCCTGGGCGCGGGCCTGGTCCTGGACGAGTTCGCGCTGATCCTGCACCTCGACGACGTGTACTGGAGCGAGCAGGGCCGCAAGAGCGTGGAGCTCGTGGTCGTCACGGCCGCCATCGTGGCCCTGGTCATCGGCGGATTCGTGCCCTTCGGGGTGAACGACCTGTCCACCGAGGAGCGCCAGAGCCGCGGCCTCGTCGTCATGAACGGGGCCGCCAACTTCTCCCTCTCGCTGCTCGCCCTGTGGAAGGGCAAGGCGCGCACCGCGCTCTTCGGCCTGGTCGTCCCCTTCGTGGCGCTGGTCGGCGCGATCCGGCTGGCCCGGCCCGGATCCCCGTACGCGAAGAGGTTCTACGCGAACCGGCCGCGCGCCCGGGCCAAGTCCGGGCTGCGCGCCTTCCGCCACGACCGGCGCTGGGCGCGGCCGCGCCGCGCGTTCGAGAACTTCATCGGCGGGACCCCGGACCCGGATCGCCCCGTGTCCCTGGAGAAGCCGCCCCGGCACTGACGACGGCGG